>JALZHC010000160.1:5805-7213 GCA_030914105.1 Acidobacteriota bacterium | reverse complement strand
CGCGCGCCGCCTCCGTCGAGACGCGAGAGATGAAATCCGTCCGGGTGTAGAGGTTTTCGGGAGTGGCCCACACCTTCTCCTTCGGCCACAGGCGTTGACAAGTTTTTGGAGGCACACGTTATGCACAACCGTTTCTCCCGCGCGCTCACGGCGCTCGTCGTCGTCTTCGGCCTGTGGGCAGGCTCTCTGACGGCCCTGGCCTCTTCGCTGCCCGCGCAGCAGGCGGGCCAGCAACAGGCGTCGGCCAAGCAGTCGACGGGCGACGACAAGGCCCAGAAGGAGCAGAAGAAGACCGGCGACGAAGAGACCGCGTCCACCTCTTCGGGCGACGAGACGCAGCCGGCCTCTTCGGGCGCGGGCAAGCCGCTCTCCGAGAAGGAAGACCCCCGGCTTATAGGCAAGCGGAACATCAACAAGGGCATCATCTCGCACATGAGCGGCGGCCTCGACAAGGAAGTCGCCCTGGGCCGACAGCTCGCGGCGGAGGTTGACCGCGAGGCCAAGTTCATTGACGACCCCGTCATCACCGAGTACGTCAACCGCGTCGGCCAGAACATCGTGCTCCACTCCGACGCCAAGGTTCCCTTCACCATCAAGGTCATCGACTCCGATGAGGTCAACGCTTTCGCCTTGCCGGGCGGCTTCTTCTACGTCAACAAGGGGCTGATTCTGGCCGCCGACAACGAGGCTGAGATGGCCGGCGTGATGGCGCACGAGATCGGCCACGTCGCCGCGCGCCACGCGATGGAGAACCAGACCAAGGGCATGCTCGCCAACATCGGCCTCATCGCCGGCTCGATTTTCCTCGGCGGCCTGGGCGGCCTGCTCATCAACCAGGGCGCGCAGTTCGGCGCGCTGCTCGGCTTCATGAAGTTCAGCCGCAGCGCCGAGTCCGAGGCCGACATGCTCGGCGTCGAGTACCTCTGGGCCGCGGGCTACGACCCGAACGCGATGTCCACGATGTTCGAGAAGCTGGCGGCGCAGAACAAGAAGAAGCCCGGAACCTTCTCGAAGCTCTTCGAGACGCACCCGCAGTCGGTTGATCGCATGGAGGCGACGCGCTCGCTCGTCGCGCGCTTCCCCGAAAAGGAGGAGTACGTCGAGAACACCTCCGAGTTCCAGCGCGTCAAGGCGCGGCTGCTCCGGCTCTCGAACGCGAAGGCCTCGACCGCCGGCGACCTCGGCGCGGGCGACAACGGCGCGCCCGGTCGCCCGACCCTCAAGCGCCGCTCGCCCTCCGCGGACGACACCACCTCGCCCGGCGACCAGACGAAGCCGACCGAGAAGAAGGACGACCGCCCGACCCTGAAGCGCAACACCGACGACCAGCAGCAGAAGCCGCCGCAATAAGAGCGGCGCAGTCGGGCTTAACGAAAAGGAAGCTACACGGGAAGCGGCCACGTTGGAA
>JALZHC010000160.1:0-5795 GCA_030914105.1 Acidobacteriota bacterium | reverse complement strand
CCGCTTCCGCTTTCGGCGCATCCGTTCTTCGTTCGCCGCGCCGGCGCTACTTCCAGTTGCCGATGAGAATGAAGGGCGCCCAGAAGTACGGGTGCGAGAACTTCGCCGCGGGGGCGGCGGCACTGCCGCCGAGCGACAGGCCGCGCCGCTCGCCGCCCGACGTCTGCGCGTCGCCGCCGAGCAGTAGCTCCGACTGCGCGCGGCGCAACGCCTCCGCCTTCGTCATCCCCTCGCCGCGCAGGCGGTAGAACTCCGCCATGAGCAGACGCGTGCTTGAGTCGGCCACGGGCCAGAGCGACGCCACCACGGCCTTCGCGCCTTGCCGCTGCGCGAGCACGGCGAAGCCCTCGACCTCTTTGCCGTCGCCACCCTCGCCGCCCGACGCCGTGTCGCAGGCCGAGAGCGTCAAAAGATCGACGCCGCCGAAGAGGTTCGCCGCCGCCTTGACCTGCGCGAGCGAGAGGCGTGTGCCGTCGCCGAGCAGAAGATAAGAGTCGGTCTCGTCGCCCGGCCTGAAGGCGAAGTGGCTGGCAATGTGAACCACGGGGTAGCGCAGGCGCAGAGAGCTTCTGAGCGCCTCGCCCGTGAACTCTTCGTCCATCATCACCTTCCCCGGAAGCACGCCCGCCGCGGCGGCAGACGCGGGCGCGGCTGCCGACTCTTCGCGGAAGATTGAGCGCAGCTCCTCCGGCACGGAGGGCAGCGCGATGAAGTCGCCGTGCGCCTTCGAGACGCCGAAGCCGACGCCCTTCGACTGCGCGCGCGGCTGGTCTTTGAGATTCGCCTGCGTCGCCGGCGTGAAGACGACGTTGCGGTAGCGCTCGACCATGTAGCGCTCGCCGTCGTAGAGCGCCGCCACGGGGACGTAGCGCAGCGCACCGTCCAGAGACCACATCAGGGTCTCCGCCTTCGCCTGCTCTAAATCTTTGGCGACGGGGCCGACGACGATGTTGTAAAGCTCACGTGCGGCGGGGCGCGGGTCTGCCTTTGGGTTCTGCACGGCCTCGCGGAAGGCGAAGATTTTCGCGTAAAGCTCCTCGGCGCTGATAGGGTACTCGCGCGCGATCATGGCGTCCGGCGTGTAGAGGACGACGTAGAGCTTCTTTTCGCCGATGACCGTGTAGAGCGCGACCGCGCCGCCGCCAAGCTCGCGCAGAGTCTCCTTCAGCCCCTCGGCCTCGCGCAGTTGGTAGACCGTGTCGCCGCCCGTCTGCGCTCGCCCGAACTCGTCTTCGAGCCGGTCGAGGAACTTCTGGAAGGCCGCGTTGGCGACTTCGAGCTGCTTCTCCAAATCGGCCAGTTGCTTCTGCTCTTCGGGCGTGAGCTGTTCCTTCGCCGACAGCTCGCCCCAGCGGTGACCGATGGAGGCGACGCGGTCGGATACTTCGCGGTACTGCGCGTCGAGCGCGGCCTCTTCGGGCGAGAGCGCGGCGCGCGCCGCCGCGCCAGTCTCGGCCCCGCCGCGCCGTATGAACTGTCGGTACTCGTCCTGCTTGAGCAGGTCGAGCACCTGCTGCGCCTCGCCGAGCCGCCCCGCAGCGATGAGCAGTCCGGCCAGAGTGCGGTAGGTCTCCTGCCTCGCGCCGACGAAGGATTCCTGCGAGCGCTTCTCAAGGCCGGAGATGTTCTGCCGAATCTCCTGAAGGGCATTGACGGCCTGCTTGCCGTAGAAGATCGCGAGCCGCGTCGAGCCGCGCGCCTTGCACGTCAGCATCAGCTCGCCGAGCGTCGCGCCCTCGCCCGCGCGCGCGCCGAGCCGGCGCATGAGCGCGAGGGCCGCGCCCAGCTCTTCGAGCGACTGATCGTTTTTGCCGAGCGCGCGCGAGATCTGGCCCAGGGCGTCGAGCGTCCGCCCCTCGCCGTAGCCGTCATGCAGCTCGCGGTGGAGCGCGAGCGCGCGCTGTGAGGTGGCGAGCGCGTCCGCCGTTCTGCCCTGCGCGAGCTGCGCCAGGCCGAGCTTCGTCAGCGTGTTCGCCTCCTGGAGTCTGTCCGCCAGCTCGCGCTGAATCGAGAGGGCGCGCTCGTAGTATTCGACGGCCCTGGCGGTCTGGCCCAGCTTGTAGAAGGCGTAGCCCGCGTTGGCGAGCGTCGTGCCTTCGTCGGCGCGGTCGCGCGCGGCACGGTAGGCTTCGAGCGCCTGCTGGTACTGTTCGAGCGCGCGGTCGTATCTGGCAAGATCGCTGTAGGCCGCGCCGATGCTGTTGAGCAGAACCCCTTCGGGCGCGCCGCTGCGGAGCGCGCGGTGGATAGCCAGCGCCCGCTCGAAATTGTCTATCGCCTCGCCGTACTGCCCCATCCGCTCGTAGGCCGCGCCCAGGTAGGCGAGCGTGTTGCCTTCGGCAGCGCGGTCGCCCGCGCGTCGCTCGATGGCGAGCGCGCGCTCGTAAGTCTCCGCGGCCTTGTCGAAGTGTCCGAGGAAGAGTTGGGCCGTGCCGAGGTTGTAGAGGATGTCGCCCTCTTCGGGACGCTCGCCCGACTCGCGCAGGAGCGCAAGTGCCTGCTCGTAGACCTCGACTGCCCGCTCGTGCTGTTGCAGAAGTTGAAACGTCAGGCCCAGAGAGGCCAGCGCGGCGGTCTCGTCCTTGCCGTCTCGCCCCGCGTGCCAGAGCTTGATCGCCTCCTGATACTTCTCGACGGCCCCGCGCAGAGAGTCCGGCGTCGCCTGCTGCCGCAAACGTTCGCCTTCGTCGAAAGCCTTCCGCGCGGCGTCCTGGCCGTCTCTCTGAGGCGCGGCGTGGCCGACCGCGGCGAACGCCGCCGGCAGCAGCAGCAGGACGGCCAGAAGCGCGGCGAGCCGCCGCAAAAACCTTGACTGTAGTCGGAAAGAGCGTATTGTTTGCGAAGACATTGAGGTTCCCTCGGTTGTCGGGCCTTTAGGTCGAGCGAGCCGGACGGCTCTTATTTTTTTTTGAAGGCGCGGGCCGAATCGCCGTATATTAACGTCGGGCATTGTAGCACCCGGTCGTCTTTCTTTCATTATACTTTGACGGGCGGACGCGCGACTCAGTTTCAACCGAGCGCCCGCGCCGATCCGAAACGTCGCCGCCGACCTTAGCTTCACGCGCCCGCGTGTGAAAGAGCGTTAACCCGGACTGATATGGGACGGCGAATCATCTCGATCATCTTCGCGACTTCCTTCTGCCTGATGGCGGCGCGTCCGGCCTTCGCCGAGACGATAGATTTTCAGACCGCCAACGCTTCGGGCGGCGGGCAGAGCGGCGCGCAGACTTCGCAGGGCGGGAGCGGCGCGACCGCCAGGCAAGTCCAGACCGTTGACCTCGGCGACGTGACCGGCACGGTCTGCGACTGCGGCGAGATCGCGCCCGCCGGCCCGCCGGAGACGCCGGCCAAAGAAGGCGGCTTCCCGAAATACCCCCTCCTCGCGTTCGCCGTCCTTCCCGGCATCTTTCCGCCCAACCATCCGCCCAACCACCCGCCTTCACAGCCGCCGGAGACCCCCACGCCGGAGCCTTTGACGATCATCACCCTCGCCTCCGGGCTGACGGCCTTCGCAGGACTGCGCTCGCGCCGCCGCCGCTCCTGAACTCGGCCCGGCGATTTTCCCGCGCCCGACATTCACGCTCTCCTTGGCAACCGACGCGCGTTCGTGCTTCGTGCGACGCCTCCGCGTGAAATGGGGAAGGGCCGCCGCTGCTTGACAACAAAAAACCGGTCTCGTATTCTAACCGTTCGCGTTTTAGACGCTTAAAATTGAGAGAGTTATCCTATGTCAACCTATTTCCCCAGCGGCGACTCGCTGGTTGAAAATCGCAAGTGGTACGTCGTGGACGCAGCGGGGCAGACCGTGGGCCGTCTGGCGACCGAAGTGGCGCGCGTGCTGACGGGCAAGAACAAGCCGCAGTACACGCCGTTTATGGACACGGGCGACTGCGTCATCGTCGTCAACGCGCGCAAGGCCGTCTTCAAGGGGTCGAAGAACCAGCAGAAGATGTACCGCCATCACACGCTCTATCCGGGCGGCCTGAAGGAGACTTCCGTCCGCGATCAGTTCGCGAAGCACCCGGAGCGTGTCATCGAGCTGGCCGTGAAGGGGATGCTCCCGAAGACCAAGCTCGGTCGCGCGATGGCGAAGAAGCTCAAAGTCTACGCCGACGCGGAGCACCCGCACGCGGCGCAGCGCCCCGAGCCGCTCACCCTGAGCGCGCGCGCGGCGGCGGCGCAGAAGGCATAAACGAAGTTAAGGAAGAGGAAGAAGTGGCAGATATACAGTATTACGGGACGGGTCGGCGCAAGACTTCGACCGCGCGGGTTTATCTGAGGCCGGGCACGGGCGAATTCAAGGTCAACCGCAAGACCTTCGAGGAGTACTTCCCCAACCAGGCCCTGCGCATGATCATCCGCCAGCCCTTGACGCTCACCGACACCGCAAACAAGTTCGACATCGTCGTCAACGTCGCGGGCGGAGGCCCGGCGGGGCAGGCCGGCGCGGTGCGCCACGGCATCACGCGCGCCCTGATGGAGTTCAACGCAGACCTCCGGCCCGCGCTCAAGGACGCCGGCCTCGTGACGCGCGACCCGCGCGCCAAAGAGCGCAAGAAGTACGGGCAGAAGGGCGCGCGCAAGCGCTTCCAGTTCTCGAAGAGATAATCTGGTGATAAGTGATAAGTGATAAGAAAAGGCAGTTCAGTCATCACTCATCACTTATCACTTATCACTGTCGTCAATCCATTGTCGCGCCCCGGTTGGTTGCTCTCTGGCAGAGTCGCTTGGGGCGCGGCGAGTACATTAAACCAATCAGGACTTGAGGAGGATTTAGTTTGGCAGTCACCGTCACGATGAAAGAACTCCTGGAGGCCGGCGTCCACTTCGGCCACCAGGTCAGGCGCTGGAACCCGAAGATGAAGGAGTACATCTTCGGCGAGCGCAACGGCATCAACATCATCGACCTCCAGAAGACGCAGAAGATGTTCCGCGACGCCATCTCGTTCGTCACCGGGCTGATGGGCGAAGACCGCGGGCGCAACATCCTCTTCGTCGGCACCAAGCGACAGGCGCAGGACGCCATCCGCGAGGAGGCCGAGCGCGCGCAGCAGTTCTACATCAACCAGCGCTGGCTCGGCGGCCTCTTGACGAACTTCCAGACCGTGCAGAAGTCGATCAAGCGGCTGCGCGACCTCGAAGCGATGCAGACCGACGGGCGCTACGAGAAGCTGACGAAGAAGGAGCGCATCAAGCTCGACCGCGAACGCGAGACCCTGGAGAAGAACCTCTCCGGCATCAAGAGCATGACGCGCCTGCCGGACGCGCTCTTCGTCATCGACGTGCGCAAGGAAGAGATCGCCGTCAAGGAGGCCAACCGCCTCGGCATCCCGATCATTGCCGTCGTCGATACGAACTGCTCTCCCGAAGGCATCGACTACGTCATCCCCGGAAACGACGACGCGCTCCGGGCCGTGCGCCTCTTCGCCTCGCGCATCGCCGACGCGGTGATCGAGGGGCAGCAGCTCTCGACGAAGGGCGCGGACGAGGACGAGCAGGCGGCGTCGGAAGGGGCGGGTTCGACCGCGCCGACCTCGCGCCCCGTCACCTCCTCGGTCACGACCGAGCGCGACCCCGGCGCGCAGTCGGCGCAGGTCGCGGGCGAAGACGTTTCGGAAGTCTCGACGCAGACGGTCGTCTCTGCCCCCGGCAACATCGGCTTCGCGCGCACGGGCCAGCAGCCCGACAGCGTGGGCGACCACGAGCAAGTCGGCACGCACGCGCCGGTGCGCGGCGCGACCGGCGACCCCGACTCAGAGGGCACGCAGCCCTCCTCCTCGCCCGAAGCCGAGAAG
>JALZHC010000740.1 GCA_030914105.1 Acidobacteriota bacterium | reverse complement strand
GGCGGAGCCGGCGGCGGCGGGCCTGCGTACGGCGGCGGGCCTGCGTGCGGCGCGGGCGGGGTCTGCGCCTGAAGCTCGCGCAGGTAGGCTGCGCGTCGGCGTCCGCGGCGCGCGAGGTAGCGGAAGAGGAAGAAGACGGGGACGCCGATGATGAGCACCAGCGGGAGCATCGCCACCAGGACGCGTATGAGGGCGAGCACGATTGCCACGGCGACGTCCACGCCGTCGCCGAAGGCGCTGCGGACGCTGCGGAAGAAGCCGGTGGTGCTGACCAAAGGCGCGGGCGGCTGGAGCGTGACCTTGACGGTCGAGAGGCTCGCCTGGTTTTCGAGGAAGCGGCGTCGGCCCTCGATGCGCTCGATCTCGGTTCGGACGTTCGTCAGCTCGCGCTCGACCGTGATGGCGTCCGAGACCTGATGCGCCTGCTTCATGATGTCGAGCAGTTGCGCTTCGAGCGCGCGCTGCGTGCGCAGGCGCGCTTCGAGGTCAATGAACTCCTCGGTCACGTCCTGGCCCGTGATCTTCTCAGCGGTGACGCGGCTGCCGACGGCGCGGATGTCGTTCAGAGCGGCGTCGAACTGCGCGGCGGGGACGCGCGCCTGAATCGTGATGACTTCGTAAGCCTTGCCGCCGTCCGTGCCGGCCTGCTGCCGCGACTCGGAGGTGACGACGAAGCCGCCGCGCGCCTCCGCGATTGAGGCGACGCGCTGCATCGCTTTCTGCGGCTCGTCGGTTTCGAGCGAGAGTTCCGCGTTGCGTATGACCTTGCGCTCGACCGTCGTGGGCGCGTTCTGCGACGTGTCGGCCTGTTGCAAAGAGACGTTCTGCACGACGGCCTGGCCCTGCGCGCCGCCGCCCTGCGGAGCCGTGGCCGCACTATCAGGCTTCGCCGCCGAACTGCGGTCGCCCGCCGCAGTCGTGACGGAGGTGGCGTTCGCATTCCCCATCGAAGCGCTGCGCTCCGCACCGCCACAGCCGGCCAGCGCGAAAAGCATCAGCGAGAGTATGAAGGTGGCGCTCGGTCTCATAAATAACCTCCGGGGATTACGGTTATCAGAACACCGTTTGAACGTGTGCGGCAGTCTTCGCTTGCGACTTCGAGAAACTTTGCGGCCTTCGAGAGATTCAAACGGACTCCGAGCGTCGGCCTTCATTCCTCGCCCTCTTCCTCTTCCTTCCCGCCGTGGCGGTCGGGACGCTTGATGCCGAACTTCTCCAGCCGGTATTGAAGCGTGCGGAAGGTGAGGCCGAGGAGCTTGGCGGCCTTCGTGATGTTGTAGTCGGTGCGTTCCATCGCCTGAAGGATGAGGTTGCGCTCCACGTCCTCGAAGTTGACGCCCTCGGCGGGGAGTTTGAAGCCCGCGCCTTCGGCGGCGGGACGCGATTCCTGACGAACTTCGAGCGGAAGGTCTTCGACCGTGATGTAGTCGGCCTCGGCGAGAAGGATGGCGCGCTCGATGGCCGACTCCAACTGTCGGACGTTGCCGGGCCAGGCGTAGTCGAGCATGACGCGGCGCGCGTCGGGCGTGAGTCCGCGGATGAGGCGCGAGGTGTTGCGCGTGTGCTTCTTCAGGAAGAAGTCCATCAGGACGGGGATGTCTTCGCGGCGCTCGCGAAGTGGCGGCACGTCAATCGAGAGGACGTTGATGCGGTAGTAGAGGTCGTCGCGGAAGCGCCCGTCCTGAACCATCGCGCGCAGGTCGCGGTTCGTGGCGGCAACCACTCTCACGTCAATCTTAATGGCGCGCGTGCCGCCGACGCGGCGAATCTCGCGCTCCTGCAAAGCGCGCAAAAGTTTCGCCTGCATCGTCACGTCCAACTCGCCGATCTCGTCGAGGAAGAGTGTGCCCTTGTCGGCAATCTCGAAGAGACCCTTCTTCTCGGCGTGCGCGCCGGTGAACGCGCCGCGCTCGTGGCCGAAGAGTTCCGACTCCAGAAGATTTTCGTTGATGGCGGCGCAGTTGACGGCCTGAAACATCTGGTCGGCGCGCGGGCTCTGGCTGTGGATGGCGCGGGCGATGAGTTCCTTGCCCGTGCCCGACTCGCCGCGGATGAGGACGGTTGAGTTCGAGCGTGCGACCTTGAGGATCATCTTCTTGACGGCCTCCATCTCAGGCGAGGCGGAGATGATCTCCTGGTCGAGCGCGTCGAGGCGCGAGAGCGCGCGGCGGATGGTGTCTAAGAGCGCGTCGCGCTCGAAGGGTTTTTCCAGATAGTCGAACGCGCCGCGGCGCAGGGCTTCTTTGGCCGAGTCAATCGAGCCGTGGGCCGTGAGCAGGATGACGATGATCGAGGAGTCGAAGGCCAGGAGCTTCGACAGAAGCTCGATGCCGTCCATGCCGGTCATCTTGAGGTCTGTGAGCGCGAGGTCGAAGCGTCGCTCGCGCGCGATGCGGAGTGCGGCCTCGCCCGACGCGGCGGTCGTCACGTCGTAGCCCTCGCCCGACAGAATCATCTCCAGAATCTCGCGCTGCGACTTCTCGTCGTCAACGACCAGGATGCTTTTGCGTGCCATTCAACGAACTAGTGACAAGTGATAAGTGATAAGTGATAAGAAGCAGCGGCAAGGCTCTTATCACTTATCACTTATCACTTATCACTTCCTCCTGCTGTTGGTAGTTCGACCGTGAACGTCGTGCCTTCGCCCGGCGTGCTGGCGACCGAGATCGAGCCGTCATGCGCCTCGACGACCTTCTTGGCGATGGCGAGGCCGAGGCCCGTGCCCGTCTCCTTCGTGGAGAAGTACGGCTCGAAGATTTTGTCCAACTGCTCCGGCTTGATGCCGCGCCCCGTGTCGGAGACCTTGACGAGTGCGCGACCGTCGTCGGTCGAGAGTTTGACAGAGAGCCGCCCGCCGGGCGCGTCCATCGCCTGCATGCCGTTGATGATAAGGTTTGTGA
>JALZHC010000739.1 GCA_030914105.1 Acidobacteriota bacterium | reverse complement strand
CGCTTCGACGACCCTTTCGGCTTGACGGTCGCGCCGGACGGCAACGTCTACTTGACGGACGCCGGCCAGAGTAACCGCATCCGCAAGATCACGACGCGCGGCGAGGTCTCGACGCTCGCGGGCGGGGGCGAAGGCTTCGCCGACGGCGCGGGCGCGGCGGCCTCTTTCAACACGCCCTCGGCGCTGGCGTCGGACGGCGAAGGCAACCTCTACGTCGCCGACACGGGAAACAACCGCATCCGACGTGTCACGCCCGACGGCCACGTGACGACGCTTGCCGGCGACGGCAGCGCCGGATTCAGAGACGGCCCCGCGGCGCAGGCCGAGTTCGACGCGCCCGTCGGCGTCGCGGTTGACAAGGGCGGCAACGTCTATGTCGCAGACACCTACAACGACCGCATCCGCGTCTTGACGAAAGAGGGCGAGGTTAAAACAGTCGCGGGCGCTGGCTCGCCCGGCTACGCCGACGGCGACGCGCTCATGTCCGCGCTCTTCGACACGCCCTGCGCCGTCGTCGTCTCGGACGCGGGCGAGGTCTTCGTCGCAGACACAGGCAACAACCGCCTGCGCAAGATCACGAAGGACGGCCAAGTCACCACGCTTCCCATCTTCAACCCGCCCGCCGCTTCGAC
Organism: Acidobacteriota bacterium; assembly: GCA_030914105.1. Classification (GTDB taxonomy): domain Bacteria; phylum Acidobacteriota; class Blastocatellia; order Pyrinomonadales; family Pyrinomonadaceae; genus QHXN01. Next base: position 2,269 of record JALZHC010000739.1, on the reverse strand, counting down.
GCTCGCCAAAGCCCAGCCCGCTGACACGCAGAAGGCCAACGCGCCGACCGGCGACGCCGAGTCTGCCGGCGCGAGCGACAAAGGGAGCCACGCTGCCGTCGACGGCACGAACAAAGGCGCGAACGCGAACGGTAACGCCGACGCGAAAGATAACGCGAACGCGAACAATGGCGCGAACGTGGCGGCGTTTGAACTTTCGAAGCCTGCCGGACTCGCGCTCACGCGCGACGGCTTCCTCTACGTTTCGGAACTCGACCGCGCGCGCGTCGTGCAGGTCGCGCCCGACGGGACGGCGCGGCTCATCGCGGGCCTCGGCCACGGCTTCGCCGACGGCGACGGTCAAACGTCGGCGCGCTTCAACCAGCCCGCGGGGATAGCGCTTGCGCCCGACGGCTCGCTCCTCGTCGCCGACAGCGCCAACTACCTCGTCCGCCGCGTGAGTCCGACCGAGCGGCACGACGGCGACGCGACGCACGCCGCACCGGACGCGGGCAGTCAATCGAGTCAGCCTACACAGCCCGACGGCGCGCAGGCGCTGGCCGACAACTCGCAGGCACAGCCCGACAACTCGCAGCCGTCTGCGCGCGAAGTGCTGCCGCGAATCCCCGTCGAGAATTTCGGCAGCCCCTTCCCTTGGCCGCTCGACCCGCAGACGAAGTGGCACGAGGTCTCGGCCACGATGGGCGAGGTGCGCGGCGCTTACGACTCGACAGACAGCCGCGACCACCTGCACAGCGGCGTTGACGTGTTCGGCGTCTACGGCCAGACCGTGCGCGCCGTGCTCGAAGAGAAGGTCGCGGGGCCCCTCGCCAACTGGGGCTTCGGCACGCTGAACGAGGGCCTGCGCGTCGGACTGATTACTTACGTGCACCTGCGCGTCGGGCGCGACGAGCACGACTCGATGTTGAAGGGCACGCCCTTCGTCGCCGTCCGCGACGAGGGCGGAAGGGTCGTGCGCGTGCGCGTCCGGCGCGGCACGCGCATACGGATCGGCGACGCGCTCGGCACTATCAACCGCATGTACCACGTCCACATGAACCTCGGCCCGCCCGGTGCGGAGCTGAACCCGCTCTCGCTCCCGTTCGCAGGCTTCACGGACAAGGTCGCGCCGCGGATAGGGCGCGACGGTGTGCAGTTGTTCGACGAGTCCGGCGAGCGTCTGACGGAGAAGAAGGGCGGGCGGCTCGTGCTGCGGGGTAAGGTGAGAATCGTCGTGGACGCCTTCGATCAGGTGGACGGCAACCAGCCGCGGCGTCGGCTCGGCCTCTACCGGCTCGGCTACCAACTGCTCCTGCCTTCGGGCCAACCCGCGCCCGGCTTCGACGAGCCGCGAATCCAGATCGAGTTCAACCGCCTGCCGCCCGGAAGCGAAGCGCCGAAGATCGCCTACGCCGATTCAAGCGGCATCACCGTCTACGGGAGCAAGGAGACGCGCTTCCTCTACGAGCTGACGAACACCGTGCGCGACGGTCGCGCCGAGCGCGGCCTCTTCGACACCTCCCAGCTTCAGCCCGGCGACTACACGCTCCGCATCCTCGCCTCCGACTTCAGCGGCAACGAGGCCGGCGAAGGCCGCGACCTGCCCGTCACAATTGAAAGGTAAAAAAGAAGGCGCTGGGTTTCGGGTGCTAGCTGCTGGTAAAAACCAAAACCCAGAACCCAACATCCAGAACCCCTCTTATCCCGTGCTGCCGAAGCCGCCCGCGCCGCGCTCGGTCTCTTCGAGGTCTTCGGCCCAGACCGCTTCGGGCAGGGCTATCGGCTCGACGATGAGCTGCGCGACGCGCGTGCCGACCTCGATCTCGACGGGCGCGTCGCCGTGGTTGACGAGCGCGCACAGAAGCTCGCCGCGATAGTCCGCGTCAACGACTCCGGCCAGCGTGTCGAGTCCCGCCTTGACCGCCAGCCCCGAACGCGGCGCGACCCTCCCGTAAAAGCCTTCGGGGATGGCGACCGCGAGGCCCGTCCGCACCGCCGCTCGCGCGCCGGGCCGGAGCGTCACGCGCTCGACCGAGTAGAGGTCAAGCCCCGCGGCCTGCGCGCTGCCCCGCGTCGGCAGCCTCGCCTCCGGGTGAAGCCGCTTGAATCGAAGCCGCTCGCACATCATCCTTCGCCCTCGCACGACTTCGCGTCCTTGCAGGTGTTGTTTGTCACGGCGCGCGTTTTAATCTTCCGCGACAGTCCCGACGCTTCGCGGCTGTTCCGGCGCGGCGTCGCCTTCGACCCAGACCGAGCCGTCCTCGAAGAACTCTTTTTTCCAGATGGGAAC
>JALZHC010000159.1 GCA_030914105.1 Acidobacteriota bacterium | reverse complement strand
GTCTACGACCTGAGCACCATCTCGATCCTCTGGTTCGCGGGCGCGTCGGCGATGGCGGGCCTCCTGAACATCGTGCCGCGCTACCTGCCGCGCTACGGCATGGCTCCCGCGTGGGCGCGTGCCGCGCGCCCGCTCGTGCTCATCTACACGGCTGTGGCCTTCGCCGTCACGCTCATCTTCCGCGCCGACGTTGAGAAGCAGGGCGGGGCTTACGCGACGGGCGTGCTGGTGCTGATGAGTTCGGCGGCGGTCGCCGTGACGCTCTCGGTCTGGCGCAAAGGGGGGAAGTGGCCGCCGTTCCTCCTCATCGCGCTCGTCTTCGCCTACACGACCGTGCAGAACGTCCACGAGCGGCCCGAAGGCATCAAGATCGCGTCCTTCTTCATCGCGGCCATCGTCGTCTCTTCGTTCCTCTCGCGCGTCTGGCGCACGACCGAGCTGCGGGTCGAACACATCGAGCTGGACGAGACGGCGCAGGAGTTCATTAACGACCTCGTGCGCCGCGGCTGCGACATACGCATCGTCGCCAACCGGCGCGACGCGGGCGACGCCGCCGAGTACGGCTTCAAGGAGCGCGAGAAGCGAGCGGACAATCACATCCCGACGCGCGACCCCGTCATCTTCTTCGAGGTCAAGCCGGGCGACGCCTCGGACTTCTCCGGCGTGCTGCACGTGAGTGGCGTCAACGTCGAGGGCTACCGCGTGCTGCGCACGCAAAGCCCGGCGGTGCCGAACGCCATCGCCGCCTTCCTCCTCTACCTGCGCGACCAGACCGGCAAGATTCCGCACGCCTACTTCGGCTGGAGCGAGGGCAACCCGCTGACGCACCTCTTCAAGTACGTCCTCTTCGGCGAGGGCGACACCGCGCCCGTCACACACGAAGTCCTGCGCCAGGCCGAAGAGAACCCCGAACGCCGCCCCGAAGTGCACGTCGGCGGATGATTAAAGATTGATTCAATGATTCATTGAATCAATGAATAAATACTTTCGTTCCGCGATTGCTTTGCTGTGTCGGCGGGCGTAAGATTTCGCCGCTCGTTGAAAATTCGTCTGCCGAAGCTGCCCACGGCGTCTCTTAAAGCGCGGGAGGGGCAGCGCGGGGGAACCAACGCCGACGCCTTTGAAGGCGCGGCACGGGGCGAATCGCGCCGAGAGTTCGGGGAGTCCGCGCGGACTCTCCCTTGGCGCGTAGAACACTTCCACGTTCAAGCCCGTCAGCTAACCTCGCAGGCTTTCCAGTGGGGGAGTGCACCGCCGCGGCTCGGAGAGTTTGAGAGGGCGCGGAAGCGCGAGTGCTTCCGCGCCCTCTTACGTTTCGGCGCGACTGCGCCTTGAAAGCGGAACCGAATCAATTTTCACTTGAGTGTAGAGCAGGAAAGATTCAACGCAGAGACGCAGAGGGAGCGGAGGAAGCGCAGAGGCTTGTGCATTGCATTCCCTCAGCGCCCCCTCTGCGAACTCTACGCCTCTGCGTTGAGCTTCCCTTACTCCATGCTCAAGTGAGAAGAACTACAGAGAGAGAACCGGAGGACTGTGGCGACATCCTTCAAGCGCCTTCTGGTCGGAAGCCCGAAGCGCACCGAGCAGGCCGCGCACGAACGCCTGACGAAGAAGACCGCGCTCGCGGTCTTTTCTTCCGACGCGCTCTCCTCGACGGCCTACGCCACGCAGGAAATCCTGCTCGTCCTCGCCGTCGCCGTCACCTGGTCGCAGCAGCACGGCGGCGGCGCACAAGCCTTCCGCTACGTCATCCCCGTCTCGCTCGCCATCGCCGCGCTGCTCATCATCGTCGCCATCAGCTACCGCCAGACCATCTTCGCCTACCCTTCGGGCGGCGGCGCATACATCGTCGCCAAAGATAACCTCGGCACCTACGCCGGCCTCACAGCCGGAGCGGCGCTGCTGGTTGACTACGTGCTCACGGTCTCGGTCTCGATCTCGGCGGGAGTGTCGGCCATCACCTCCGCGGCGCAGGATACGCGGCTCAACTGGCTGCACGAGCACAAGGTCGCGCTCGGCCTCTTCTTCATTGCCCTCATCGCCGTCGCCAACCTGCGCGGCGTGCGCGAGTCGGGCGCCATCTTCGCCGCGCCGACCTACGTCTTCCTCTTCAGCTTCCTCTTCATGATCGGCTTCGGCTTCGTCCACTACCTCGTCTACGGCGGGGCCGCGCCGCCGCCCGAAGAGCTGAAGATCGCCGAAGGCTACGCGGCGCAGCCCGTCACGCTCTTCCTTCTGCTCGGCGCGTTCTCGAACGGCTGCTCGGCGCTGACAGGCATCGAGGCCATCTCGAACGGCGTGCCGGCGTTTAAGAAGCCGGAGGCTAAGAACGCCGCGACGACGCTCGTCTGGATGGCCCTGCTTCTGACCGTGATGTTCCTCGGCACGAGCGTCATGGCCTACCTCTACGGCGTCCACCCCTCGGAGAAGGAGACGGTCATCTCGCAGTTCGCGCGCATCATGTTCACGGGGCCGATGGGCTGGTTCTACTACGTCGTGCAGGCGGCCACGACGGCCATCCTCGTGCTCGCCGCCAACACCTCGTTCGCAGACTTCCCGCGCCTCTCCTCTTTGCTCGCGCGCGACCGGTACCTTCCGCGCCAGTTCGCCAACCGCGGCGACCGGCTCGTCTTCTCCAACGGCATCGTCATCCTCTCAATCTTCTCCGGCGTCCTCGTCGCGGCCTTCGGCGCGGACGAGAACCGCCTGATTCCGCTCTACGCCGTCGGCGTTTTCCTCTCCTTTACGCTCTCGCAATCCGGCATGGTCGTCCACTGGCTGCGCGAGCGCGACCAGCTCAAGCGCGCCGCGTCGGCGACGCAGCACGTGACGGGCGGCGGGACGGTCTCTTCGGGACGGTCGCGCGGGCTGGCCGTGCCCGACCTGGGGATTGCCGTCGCAGACATCCACGCCTCGCAGGACGCTCTGCGCGCGCTCGAAGGCAGCGCCCCTCGCGCCTCTCACTGGCGCAAGTCAATCATCATCAACGCGCTCGGCGCGCTCGCCACCTTCGTCGTGCTCGTCGTCTTCGTCACGACGAAGTTCGTCCACGGAGCCTGGATCGTCGTCGCGCTCATCCCCCTCCTCGTCCTCTTCTTCCGTGCCATCCACGAACACTACGCGAGCGTCGCGCGCCAGCTCACCACCGAGGGCCTGGAGAAGCCGCGCAACATCCGCCACACAGTCATCGTCCCCATCTCCGGCATCCACCGCGGCGTCATCGGCGCGCTCGAATACGCGAAGGCGATTTCGGGCGGGAACGTCCGCGCCGTCTACGTGGACATTGACGAGGAGGCGACGCGCAAGCTCCGGGAGAAGTGGGAGCAGTGGGGCGCGGGCGTCAAGCTCGTCGTGCTGCCGTCGCCCTACCGCTCGCTCATCCGCCCGCTCCTGCGCTACCTCAACCGCGTCCGACGCCGCGGCAACGTCGAGATCATTACGGTCGTGCTCCCCGAATTCGTGCCCGCGCGCTGGTGGCAGCACCTCCTGCACAACCAAAGCTCGCTGCTCTTGAAGGGCGCGCTCCTCTTCCGCCGCGGCATCATCGTCACGAGCGTTCCTTACCACTTAGAGAAGTAAATCGTGAATCGTAAATCGTGAATAGTGATTGGGCGCCGCTCAAGTTGAGCGGCAGACCGCTAAGACCGGCAGGGCGACCGGACTATTCACGATTTACGATTCACGATTTACTGGTTTTTGGGCGGAGTAATCCCCGTGTGGCGGCGTGCACCGGGGGGCGCGCGGCGTGTGGGGCGGCGGGGCGGGTTTGTGTTTTGCGCGCGGGCTAGTCGTCGTAGCCGTCTGCGTTACGGCTGGCGATGAAGCACGAGCGGCAGTAGACGGGCCGTCCCTGCGAAGGGTAGAAGGGGACGGTCGTCGCCTGGCCGCACTGCGCGCACTGGACGGAGACTTCGATGCGCTGGCGAACGCCGGACGCCTGCGCGTTGGCGATGGCGGCGAGCCGCTCGTTCTTCGCCTGCTTGCAGGGCTTGCAGCGCTTCGGCTCGTTCTTCAGACCCTTGTCGTGGAAGAAGAGCTGCTCGCCCGCCGTCCAGACGAATTCCTGGCCGCAATCCACGCACAGAATCGCGCGATCCTGGAACTCCATCTCGGCCTGCTCCCATTCACGGTTGGTCTGCGTCGGAGAAATCTCTGCTACTTGTACCTGTGACATGTTGCCCATCCTTGTTAAAGAACCCCCGGCCTCAGTGTTGGGTGAGACCCGCTGCCGGGTTCCTTACGGCTGCTAAGAGGGAACTGCGGTCGGGCCTTGGAAGCCCGCGACGGGTGCGACGGAAAATTAAGCGAGGTAAATCGGACGAGAGGCTTGCTGCGGCTGCTACAGCCCGGCCTTCCCGGCCATCCTGCGACTGAAGCACGGTATACATATCACGAAACTGTGTCAAGGGCTACGAGAAAGATTCCGAAAGCCTCTTGACAGGCCGCCGCCGCCTCGGCATCATCGCCGCGCGCCGAGGTTCAACTTTCCCGCGAAGATTTTCGGAAGCCGTTGCGGAGATTTCTCACGCCATGAGACTGCTTGTCATCGGCTCAGGCGGGCGCGAGCACGCGCTCTGCCGCACGCTCCGGACGGGCGTGCGCGCCGCACACTTGCGCCTCTTCTGCGCGCCCGGCAACGCCGGAATAGCCGAGGATGCCGAGTGCGTCGCTTTGGGCGCGACCGACGTTGCGGGCCTGGCCGACTTCGCCGAGAGCGAGCGCGTCGAGCTGACAATCGTCGGCGGCGAAGCGCCGCTCGCCGCCGGATTGGCTGACGAGTTCGCGCGCCGCGGCCTTGTGGTCGCAGGCCCGAAGCGCGAGGCCGCGCGGCTCGAATCGAGCAAAGCCTTCGCCAAAGATTTCATGCTCCGCCACAAAGTCCCGACCGCGCGCCACCGCGTCGCCGCGTCCGTCGAGGAGGCTCTGGGAGTCTTGCGAAGCGGCGAGTTCGGCGGCGCGGACTCTTCGGTCGTCGTCAAGGCCGACGGACTCGCGGCGGGCAAGGGCGTGGTCGTCGCGCGCACGCGCAGGGAGGCCGAGCGTGCGGTCGAAGAGTTGATGTCGGGCGGTCGCGTCGGCGGCGAGGCCGCGCGCCGCGTCCTTCTCGAAGAGGCGCTCGACGGGCGCGAGGCGTCGCTCCTGCTCTGGACGGACGGGCGCGACTACCGCCTGATGCCTGCGGCGCGCGACCACAAGCGCGTCGGCGAGGGAGACACGGGGCCGAACACGGGCGGCATGGGCGCGATCACCGCGCCGGGCGTCCTCGACGAAGAGACGCTCGCGCGAGCCGTCCGCGAGATCGTCGAGCCGACGCTCGAAGGAGCGCGCGCCGACCGTCTGGACTTCCGCGGCGTCCTCTTCGTCGGCCTGATGCTCACGACGGAAGGCCCGCGCGTGCTCGAATACAACGTCCGCTTCGGCGACCCGGAAGCGCAGGCGATACTCGTCCGACTGCGCACAGATCTCGCGGAGATTTTCGAGGCGGTCGCGCGCCGAAGTCTCGGCGAAGTCGAAGTCGAGTGGAGCATGGAAGCCTCGGCCTGCGTCGTGCTGGCCGCGCGCGGCTACCCGGAAAAGCCAGAGACGGGCGCACGCATCCAAGGCCTCGAAGAAGCCGCGCGCGTCCCCTCCGTCGAGATTTTCCACGCCGGCACGACCCGCGACGAAGACGGCGCGTACCTGACCGCGGGCGGGCGCGTCCTCGACGTCACCGCCACCGGCGCGACACTCGAACAGGCGCTTGCGCGCTGCTACGAATCGGCCTCCCAAATCAACTGGGACGGCCTCCACTTCAGGCGCGACATCGGACGATTCTGAGGAGGCAGACGGCAGAAAGACGGGAGGCAGACGACGGGGGCAGAAAGCAGCTGGAGGAAGCAGGAGCAGACGGCCGGAGGCCGTAAAGGCATTCCTTCAGTCGTCGTTTCCAACATCACGAGCCGGCAACGGCTTCGACAGTTTACCCCATGCGGCTCCTGCTCCTGCCTCTTGCCCCTGCCGTCTGCTTCCTGCTCCTGCCTCCTGTCTTCTTAGCTCTGGCGAGGATGCGGAAGCCTTGTTATACTCACGGGCGAGAGAGGGGTTTCGGCTTTTCGGGGGCGTGAGAACCCGGCGGCGCGGTCGGACGTACAATGCTGCGGCCCCGTTGACGCTCTAAAGTTTTCGGGCGGAGAGAGATTGTGAAGGCCCGCGGGGCGGCCCGCAGGTTCGGAGGGCGAGAAGAAGATGGGAGTCTGGGCGAGATTCAAGCGTTCGCTCCGCGCGATGTTCGGCGGCCTCGTGGAGAAGACCGAAGACCCCGAGCTGATCCTCCAGCAGACGATCCGCGACATGCGCGACCGCGTGCCGGAGCTGAACAACTCCGTCGCGCAGGTGATGGCGACCGAGCGCCTGCTCGCCAAGAACAAGGAGCGCCTGGAAGAGCAGGTGGTTGACCTTGATTCCAAGATTAAGGCCGCCATCAAGATGAACCGCGACGACATCGCCACGGCCTACATCGGTCAGCTCCAGCAGGCGCAGCTCGACCTCACCAAGACCGGCCAGCAACTCGAACACGCCACGCGCGCATCCGAGCAAGCGCGCAAGGCCCGCGACAACTACATCCTCCAGATGCAGCGGCGCACCGCCGAGGCGATGCAGCTCATCAACCAGTCGAAGCAGGCCAAGCTTCAGGAGCAGCTCGCGCAGACGATGTCCTCGTTCCAGTTGGGCGACGATGCCTCGACCTTCAACGAGATGCGCGACAAGATCGACCGCCGCGCCGCCACCGCCGAGGCCAAGCTGCAACTGGGTTCGTCGTCAGTTGACACGCAGATGCAGGAGATCGAGCGCGAGGCGATGGACATGCAGTTGCAGGACAAGCTGCTCGACTACAAGCGCCAGATGGGCTTGCTCGGCGGCGGCGAAAAACAGGCGCCGGCGCTCCCCGCCGGGTCGGGCGAGCAGAACTCTTAGCGGCTCCCGTGTTCAAATGTCTTCATCCGAAGTGGTCGTTATGGCGGAGAGAAAGATCAGTCTCGAATACCTGAAAGAGGCGGTGATGGAGCCGGTCAACTTCTGGGGCATGGCCGGCTTCGCCGTCGCCGCGGCCTACACCTGGTCGCCCATCCCGCTCGCCGCGGCGCTCGTCGCGGAGGGCGCGTACCTCGCGACCGTGCCCGCAAGCTCGATCTACCGCCGCCTCGTTGACGGCCGCAACCGCAAGCGCCTCGCGGAACTGCGCAACAAGCAGCGCGAG
>JALZHC010000738.1 GCA_030914105.1 Acidobacteriota bacterium | reverse complement strand
GTCTCGCGCGTCGGCGAACCCGTCGAAAAGCTTTCAGGCGAGTTTTGTGTTGTTGCGGGCGCGCGCATCCGGAGCCTCCTTCGGTGGCCGCGTTTGAAAAAACAGCCGACGGCACAAGAAGGAGGCGTGGGCCTCTGATTCCGATGTCGAAAGGTGATTTCTCTAAAGAACCGCCGCGGTCGGAAACCGTTCTGCAGAGAACATAACACAGGCCGTCTCTAAACTCTATCAGTCGTCGCGCGCGCGTGGTCGTGTGCGACGACTCGTCGGTGCTCGCAAGGCCGCGCGCGGAGAATACTCGCCAGCCACTCACGGCCTCCGACGCGTGCGCGGACGGTTCTTACATAACTATTACAAAGCGACGGCGCGCCTGCTGTTAGGATGGCTGAAGGTCTGAAGCATCAAAATCAGGGCATTATCAAATCCGAAAAGTGAGGGACATGAGAACAGAAACGAAGAACGGGCGACGGGCGGGCCGGCTCAACTGGGAGACCGTCATCTGGATGATCATCTTCCACGCGGGCGCGCTGGCCGCGCTCTTCACGTTCACCTGGACGGCGCTGGCCGTTTCGCTCGCAATCCTTTGGATGGCCGGCAGCCTCGGCATCGGCATCGGCTACCACCGACTTCTGACGCACCGCGGCTACAGGACGCCGAAGTGGGTCGAATACTTTCTGACCGTCTGCGGCACGCTCACGCTCGAAGGGGGCCCCGTCCAGTGGGTCACGACCCACAGGATTCATCACGCGCACACCGAACAACCGGCAGACCCGCACAGCCCGCGCGACGGCACATGGTGGGCGCACGCCGGCTGGATTTTCCGCGGCACGGCGCAGAACCACGACCGCGAAACCATCGAGCGCTACTCGCCCGACCTGCTCAAGAGCCGCTTCCACGTCTGGATTTCGCGTTGGTACTATCTCCCGCTCGTCGTGCTCGGCCTCGCGCTGCTCCTCTTCGGCGGCTGGTCGGTCTTCCTGTGGGGCGTCTTCCTGCGCACGGTCGTCGGCCTGCACGCGACCTGGCTCGTCAACTCGGCGACGCACATGTGGGGGACGCGGCGGTTCGAGACCTCGGACGACTCGACGAACAACCTGCTCGTTGCGCTCCTGACCTTCGGCGAGGGCTGGCACAACAACCACCACGCGCACCCGCGCGCTGCCCGTCACGGTCTCGCCTGGTACGAGCTGGACGTAAACTGGTGGGGCATCCGCACGCTCCAACTGTTCGGGCTTGCGAAATCCGTCAAGCTCGTCGGCAAAAACGGCCTGCGCGTCGTCGCGCGCGGCGAAAAGCTCGAAGGGGTGCTCAGGAAGGCGGCTTAGAGTAACATTGCGGTTGAGCCGCATGAGACTGAGGGGCCACCGCAAATCCGTCGCGTTCTTTATCACGCTGGGGGCGTGTCTGGTCGGGCTGGCCGTGGCGCTCAACGTCAGTTGGATTCTGCTCAACTGGCGCAAGGTCGCGCTGCTCGTCCTCGGCATCATCTTCTTCAGCGCCATCATCGCCGGCCTCGTCCTCAACACGATCTTCCTCGTCCGCGAAATCCGCCGCAACGAGCAGCACGACGCCTTCATCAACGCCGTCTCCCACGAGCTGAAGACGCCGATTGCCTCCATCCGCCTCTACCTCGAAACCCTGAAGCGGCACGAACTCGACGCCGCGAAGCGCGCGGAGTTCTACGACATCATGCTCGCAGACGCCGACCGCCTCCTCCATACGGTCGAGCAAGTCCTGCGCGCGGGCGAGGTCGCGCACCGGCGCTCGCGCGGCGAAGAGGAGCTGATTGACCTGCGCGAGACGGCGCGCGCCTGCCTCAGTCTCGCGCGCACGCGCTACCCACACATCCCCTCCGATTCGTTCCAACTAACCGAGGCCGACGGCGACGGCGGAAGCGCGCTCGTTAAGGGGAACGCCGACGACCTGAGAATCGCGCTGACCAACCTGATTGACAACGCCGTCAAGTATTCCGGCGACGCGGTCGGCGTGTCTTTGAGCGTCGCCGCAGCCGGCGAGAAACATTTTGAAGTGCGCGTGACCGACAGGGGCGCGGGCATCCCGCACGCCGAGTTGAAACGCATCTTCCGACGCTTTTACCGCGTGCCGGGGCGCGCCTTCGCGCAGGTCAAAGGGACTGGACTCGGACTCTTCATCGTGCGTGAGATCGTCAAGAGACACGGCGGCGAGATAACCGCCGAAAGCGAGGGCGAAGGCAAAGGCAGCACCTTTATCGTCCGTCTGCCGAGGGCCGAAAATGAAGGAGCCGGGGGCCGAAAAGTGAAGGAGCCGGGGGTCGAAGGATGAAGGGCGCGCGCCTACTCGTCGTCGAAGATGAAGAGCACCTGGCCGCGGGGCTGCGCTTCAACCTCGAAGCCGACGGCTATCTGGTCGAGAGGGTCGGCGACGGCGAGGCGGCGCTCGCGCGCCTGTCAGGCGCGTGCGCGGACTTCGACGCCGTCGTGCTCGACGTGATGCTGCCCGGCAGGGACGGCTTCGAGGTGGCGAAGGAGCTGCGCGCCGCTGGTTGCTACGTCCCCGTCCTGATGCTGACGGCGCGCGGGCGCGCGGAAGACGTTCTGCGCGGCTTCGAGGCGGGCGCGGACGACTACCTGCCGAAGCCCTTCGAGCTGGCGATACTGCTCGCTCGCCTCAACGGCCTGCTCCGCCGGCGCGAGTGGCTCAGCCGCGGACGGCGCAGTCAGTTGAGCTCAGAAACTGAAGTCTACTCTTTCTGCGGGAAGACGATTGACTTCGGCGCGCTGGAGCTGAAGGCGCGCGGTCGCGTCGTGCGTCTGACGTTGATGGAGGCGGAGCTTCTGCGCTACCTCATCGCCAACGCGGGCCGCGCCGTCTCGCGCCGCGAGATACTCGAAGAGGTCTGGAACCTGCGCGAGGACACAGACA
>JALZHC010000737.1 GCA_030914105.1 Acidobacteriota bacterium | reverse complement strand
CTGCTCGACGAAGCCGAGGCGCTCGCGCGCGCCGTCATCGACACTTCAGCGCCGCTCGCCGTCCGCGCCTGCCTCGAAGCCGTCACGCGCGGCGCGCGCCTCTCTTTTGACGAAGCCCTCAAGCTCGAAGCCCAACTCTTCGCCGAACTCTTCGCCACCGAAGACGTGCGCGAAGGCACGCGCGCCTTCCTCGAAAAGCGCCAGCCTGAGTTTAAAGGCAAGTGATGTGTGCGGAATAAAGAGCAGTAGCCAGTAGCCGGAATCCAGTAGCCGCTCCGCGCCGCGTGCGTCGGCGTTTTCATCCGAGCGATGCAGCGAAGTGGTTTCTACTGGCTCCTGACTACTATCTACTGGCTCCTGCCTCTCCTTCATTCCGCGTGCATCACTTTTCTGTCGCTCGTCACTTGTCACTCGTCACTGCTTTTGTTCTATACTGCCCACAGCTTTTACCACCGCACGAAACGGAGAGGCCGAGAAGAGTTGCAGCCTGTGACGCATCAGGGACGCTTGAGTGCCGGAGGGTTTCGCTTCGCGCTCGTGTCGAGCCGCTGGAACGACTTCCTAACGGCGCGCCTGGTCGAGGGCGCTTTGGACGCGCTCGAACGTCTCGGCGCGGATGACGGGGCGGTCGAGCACTTCCGCGTGCCCGGCTCGTTCGAGATTCCGCTCCTGGCGCACAGGCTCGCCGCGTCGGGCCGCTTCGACGCCGTCGTCTGCCTCGGCACGATCATCCGCGGGCAGACGCCGCACTTCGAGTACATCGCCGCCGAGGTCACGAAGGGCATCGCGCAGGCCGCCTTCTCGACGGGCGTGCCCGTGCTCTACGGCATCGTCACGGCGGACACGCTGGAGCAGGCCATCGACCGCGCGGGGGTCAAGGCCGGGAACAAGGGGTTCGAGGCCGCCATGTCGGCTGTCGAAATGGTCAATCTTTATAAGGCCGTAAATCGTGAATCGTAAATCGTGAATAGTTGTCGAGCTAAACATAGGCTTGGGCGATAAACGCCCAGGCCGTGACAACGGATTACGATTTACGATTCACGATTCACGATTTACGAAATCATCATATGGGTTCAAGGCGTAAGGCGCGCGAGTGCGCCTTGCAGATGCTCTTTGCGGCTGACATCGGCGGTGCTTCGCGCCCGGACGATCTGGTGCGCTCGTACTGGGAGGAGCTGGGCGAGCCGGAGCTGGACGAGGGCGCGCGTGAATTCGCCACGCGCCTGGTCGTGGGCGCGCTCGCGCACCTCTCGGAGCTGGACGAGCGCATCCGCTCGCGTGCCGAGCACTGGAGAATCTCGCGCATGGCCGTCGTGGATCGGAACATCCTGCGCATGGCCGTCTACGAGTTCCTCCACGAGCCGACGCCGCGCACCGTCGCCATCAACGAGGCGCTGGAGATCGCCCGCCGCTTCTCCACCTACGAGGCCACGCAGTTCATCAACGGCATCCTCGATGCCATCAAGCGCGACCTCGACAAGGAAAGCCCGCAGGAGAACGTCGTCAAACACCCCGACGAGGAGTCGAGCGGCGAAGACGACGCACGTCAGCCCGGCGACGGCAAGACGGCGTCGGCGAAGTAGGCAGAAGGCAGTAGACAGTAGTCAGTAGACAGTAGTCAGTAGTAGTCTAATGAGCGGCGCGGCTGTGCGACGACAGCGACGCGCCGCTCGAAGTTTTTCTACTGGCTGCTGAATACCGTCCATCGGCTGCCAGCTTTTTCTACTGGCTACTGGCTACTGACTTCTGCCTACTGCTCTTCATGGACGACCAACTGCTCAGCGAGTTCCTGGCGGAGGCCGAGGGGATCATCGAGGGGCTGCACGCCGACCTCGCCTCGCTGCGCGCGCGGCGCGCGGAGGGGCGCGCGCGGCGCGAACTGGTCGGTCGAATATTCCGGCAGGTGCACACGGTCAAGGGCACCGCCTCGTCCGCAGGTCTTGATGCGACCGAGCAGGTCGCGCACGAGTTCGAGTCGCTGCTCGACGCGCTGCGCATGGGGCGCGCGCCGGTTGACGACGCGGCGCTCGACGCTGCGGAGGAGGCAGTCGGCGCGCTCGCCGCCACCTTGAGTGCCGCTGCGCGCGGCGCGACTGCCGCCGTGCCGCGCCGACTCGTCGAGCGCCTGCGCAGTCTCGCCGCCGCGAACCCGAACGCCGATCCAAACTCGACAGACTCAAGCCCGACGACGAGCGTCCGCGGCGACGCGGAAGAGTTCGAGTCGCTGCCGCGCGAGGTCGCGCGCGCGCTCGGCGAGTATGAGCGCCAGCGTCTGCGCGAGGCCGCGCGCGAAGGCGCACGCGTCTATGTCGTCAGCGCCGACTTCGGCCTCGAAGACTTCGACGAGCAGTTCCGACGCCTGAGCGACGCGCTCGCCGAGTGCGGCGAGGTCGTCTCGACGCAGCCGTTCGTCAACTCAAGCGCGCCCGAACGCGTCGGCTTCCGCATCGTCTGCGCCGCGGCGCGACCGCGCGCGGAGCTGGCCGCGCTCGCCGCTGCCTTCGGCGCTTCGCTGTCGGACGAAGAGGCCGCGCCGCCTGGCGAAGACGGCGCGTCGCCCGACGAAGAAGCCTTGAGTGAAGGCGCTGAAGCGGAAGCGCCGGAGGCGGCTTCGCTGACAACGCCCGTGCGCGTGTCGCTCGAAGAACTCGACGACATCATCTGGACTGCGCACGGCCTGTTCGCCGAAGTGTCGCGCGCGCTCGACCTCGGCTCGGCGTCGCGCGCCCTCGACCGCGCAGGCGACGCGGGAAGGGAAGAGGCGTGCGGGCCGGAGCACGGAGAGCCGGACGAACGGACGCACGAAGAGTCGGAACAGAGGCGTGAAGAGTCGGGCGAAAGGAGAGGTGAAGAGTCGCGGACTCAGCCGGCAGACCTGCGCCGCCGCCTCGCGGAGCTGGAAGAG
>JALZHC010000736.1 GCA_030914105.1 Acidobacteriota bacterium | reverse complement strand
CCATCCCGGCCCCCGCCCCCCCGGACATCGCGCCGGGCTTGTCATCTTCCTGTATCTCGGAGATGAGGGCTTCGGTCGTCAGCATCAGGCCCGCGATGGAGGCGGCGTTTTGCAGCGCGCAGCGCGTGACCTTCGCGGGGTCGATAATGCCCGCCGCGACGAGGTCTTCAAACGTGTCGGTTGCGGCGTTGTATCCGAAGTTGGGGTTCCGCTCGGCGCGCACCTTCTCGACGATGACCGCGCCCTCTTTGCCGGCGTTCTGCACGATCTGCCGGAGCGGCTCTTCCAAAGCACGGCGGACGATGGTGACGCCTATCTGCTCGTCCAAGTCGCCGCTCACTTCGCCGTCCGCGTCCGGCTCGAAGATTTTGAATTTGTCGAGCGCCTTCGCGGCGCGAATCAGCGCGACGCCGCCGCCCGGGACGATGCCCTCCTCGACGGCCGCGCGCGTGGCGTGCATCGCGTCCTCGACGCGCGCCTTCTTCTCTTTGAGTTCGGTCTCGGTCGCCGCGCCGACGCGAATCAACGCGACGCCGCCGACCAGCTTCGCCAGACGCTCCTGCAACTTCTCGCGGTCGTAGTCCGAGGTCGTGTCATCAATCTGAGCTTTGAGGGCCTTCACGCGACCTTGTAAGTCGTCGGCCTTGCCCGCCCCGTCGATGATGGTCGTGCTTTCCTTGTCAATTACCACCTTCTTGGCGCTTCCCAAATCTTCCAGCTTAACGTTCTCGATCTTGACCCCGAGGTCTTCGCTGATAACCTGGCCGCCCGTCAAAACTGCGATATCTTCGAGCATGGCCTTGCGTCGATCCCCGAAGCCGGGGGCCTTCACCGCCGCGACGTTTATCGTGCCGCGTAGCTTATTCACCACGAGCGTTGCCAACGCCTCGCCGTCCACGTCTTCCGCGATGATCAGTATCGGCCGTGCCTGCCTGGCGGCCTGTTCCAGCACGGGCAGGATGTCTCTCATCGAAGAGATTTTCTTCTCGCTGATGAGGATGACCGGGTCTTCGAGCACGGTCTCCATGCCTTCCGCGTCGGTCACGAAGTAGGGGCTCAGGTAGCCGCGGTCGAACTGCATCCCTTCGACGAACTCCAGGTCGGTCTCCATGGTCTTCGACTCTTCGACCGTGATGACGCCGTCCTTGCCGACCTTGTTCATCGCCTCGGCGATGAGTTCGCCGATGGTTCGGTCGCCGTTGGCCGAGATGGTGCCGACCTGCGCGATGGCGTCGCCCTTGACGGGCTTCGACAGCTTCTTGATGGCGTCCGTCGCGTGCTCGACGGCCTTGTCGATGCCGCGCTTGAGGGCCATCGGGTTGGCGCCCGCGGCGACCGTCTTGACGCCCTCGCGGAAGATGGCCTGCGCGAGCACCGTGGCCGTGGTGGTGCCGTCGCCGGCCACGTCAGAAGTCTTCGACGCGACTTCCTTCACCATCTGCGCGCCCATGTTCTCCATCGAATTTTTGAGTTCGATCTCTTTCGCCACCGTCACGCCGTCTTTCGTGATCGTCGGGCTGCCGTATTTCTTATCGAGGACAACGTTGCGCCCCTTGGGGCCGAGCGTGATTTTGACCGCGTCGGCCAACTGGTTGACGCCGCGTAAAATCGCCGCGCGCGACTCGCCGCCTTGAACTATTCGCTTTGCCATAATCTTTCTCTCTTTCCGACTCAAACCTTGTCTTAACGCCCCGGAGGGAGCTTCCGACGAGCTAACGCCCCGCGAAGAATTACCTGCCGCCTTGCTTGCCCCTGCCGCCCGCCGACCCGGCCGCCGCGCCCGCGCGACTGATGATTCCGAGAATCTCGTCCTCGCGCATGATCAGCAGTTCCTCGCCGTCTATCTTGACTTCGGAACTGCTGTACTTGCCGAACAGGACGCGGTCGCCGGCCTTCACGTCCAACGCTTGGCGCTTGCCGTCCTTCAGGTATTTGCCTTCGCCGACGGCGATCACCTCGCCCTCCTGCGGCTTCTCCTTCGCCGTGTCGGGGATGATGATGCCGCCGCGCACCTGCTCGCCTTCCTCGATGCGGCGCACGATCACGCGGTCATGTAGTGGCTTGATATTTGTCGTCATTGCTGCGCTCTCCTCGTAAGTGTTCGACTAGTCTGGGCTGGCTGTGGGCTTCAGGTGATCCGGAGGATTCCGGAGGAGCTGAGAAGAGAGTAAGCGGACTCGGTTCTGTACAACCTTACGCTAGACAACGATATATGTCAAGTGTAGAATATAGGTCGTATCTGAAATATAGTGTGTATGAGAAATAATCAATGTCGGAAGGAGGGTTTGAGCTTTGATCGAGATCAGGATCGACGAGCTGCTGGAAGAGCGCGGGCGTACTTTCTACTGGCTGGCGAAGGAGACGGGCATCAGCCACACGACCCTGTGGCGTCTGAAGAAAGGCAGGGCGGTGGGCATCAATTTCCCCACCCTGGAGCAGATCTGCCGGACTCTGAACTGTCAACCGGGCGACGTGCTGAAGCTGGCGGAAGAGAAGAAAGCGGGCAAGAAGCGGGCGGCGAAGGGCAGATGATGCGTCAAGCGTTCACGCCCCGCGGTCGCCCCTGCCGGAATCGACGGCTTGACAAGCTTCCGTATGTAGCGCAACGTGTTTACGAATCGAGCTTAGCTCGCTCCCTTCTCAGCTCCTCCGGAATTCCCCGGACCAACTGAAGCCCACAGCCAGCCCCATCGACCAGCTAATGGTGCGTAAACATCACGTTGCCTGGCGGCCGGAATTTTCATGCAAGCCGATAAAAACATAGCCGTGCAAGACGAAGGTCGTACCGGCGCGCCGTTGCCAACGGCGATCCCGAATGGTTGGCTGACACGCCTTTTCGGGTGCAGGCACCGACATATGAGCCCACCTTTCACGGGGGGCGAAGAAACATACCGCTCCTGCATGAGA
>JALZHC010000158.1 GCA_030914105.1 Acidobacteriota bacterium | reverse complement strand
CGCCAGGCCAGCTCGACCTCGCCGATGACCTGCGCGCCCGCGCGCTCGGCGTAGCGCGCCGGGATGCTTTTGGTCGGCACGCCGGGACTGAGGACGACCAGCTCGACCTGATCGAGCAGCCAAGAGGGCACGTCGCCCGCGAGCAGCTTGACGACGCCCTCGCCCTTGAGCGCCAGCGCGTCGTTCGGCCAGTCGATGAACTCCTTGCGGTCGTTCAAGACGACGAGCGCGCCGCGCGCCGCAAGGAAGCGCGACGCGGCCACGCCGCTGCGGCCCGCACCCACGACCAGAACTTTTTTGCCGTCAAGCTCCATCTGAGTGGGTTCTGGGTTTTGGGTTCTAGGTGCTGGTCAAAACCCAGAACCCAAAACCTAAAGCCCAACACCTTTCTTCCCTTACCTCAGCTTCAAGGTCGAGAGGCTGAGCAGCGCGAACAGAATCGCGATAATCAGAAACCGAAAGACGATCTTCGGCTCCTTCCAGCCCGACATCTCGAAGTGATGGTGCAGCGGCGTCATCCTGAAGAGCCGCCTTCCGGTGCCCGTGCTCCGCTTCGTCATCTTGAAGAAGGAGACCTGGAGCGTGACCGACAGCGCCTCGATGACGTAGACCCCGCCGATCAAGACCAGGATCAACTCCTGCTTCGTCAGCACGCCGATGGTGCCGATGGCCCCGCCGATGGCGAGGCTTCCGACATCGCCCATGAAGACCTCGGCGGGCGGCGCGTTGTACCACAGAAACCCTAAGCTCGCGCCGACCATCGCGCCGCAGAAGATCGTCAGCTCGCCGATGTCCTTCTGGTGCTCAAGCCCCACGTAGTCGGCCCAGCGCTTGTCGCCGCTGACGTAGGTGAAAGCCGTGAGCGTCGCCATCGCGATGACGGTGACGCTGATGGCTAACCCGTCGAGTCCGTCCGTCAAGTTCACCGCGTTCGAGAAGCCCAAAAGCACGAGCGCGATGAACGGAAGGTAGACCACGGGGCCGATGTCCGTGATGCGCGAGAGCGCCGTCTGCTTGAAGAACGGCAGCGAGAGCTTCCAGGAGTAGTCGGCCCAGCCGTAATAGGTGAAGACGAAGAGCGCGCCCCACACGCCCAGCGCGATGAGTAGCTGCCCCGCGAGCTTCCAGCGACCTTGCAGGCCGAGGCTCTGCTTCTTGGCGACCTTCAGGTAATCGTCCAGAAAGCCGATGACCGCAAAGCCGGTCGTCGCCACCAGAACAATCCAGACGTAGAGGCTTGAGAGCCGCGCCCACAGCAAAGTCGAGATGACGACCGAGCCGATGATGAGCACGCCGCCCATCGTCGGCGTGCCGCGCTTGGCCTGGTGCGCCTGCGGCCCCTCCTCGCGTATCTCCTGCCCGACGTTTAAGCGGCGCAGGTACTCGATGACGCGCCCGCCGAAGACGAGCGAGATCAAAAGCGCCGTCACCGCGCCGTAGGCCGTGCGGAACGTCACGTACTGGAAGACGTTCAGCGCCTTGACGAAGTACGACTCGCCGCCCCCTCCGGCCGAGAGCGTCTTGAAGAGCCACTCGTAGAAGATGTAGTAGATCATCTGTCCGAGTGATAAGTGATAAGTGATAAGTGATAAGTGACTGCTGCCGCTCTTTCTTATCACTTATCACTCATCACTTATCACTTCCCCGTGCCTTCCCTTCAACGCTTCCACGACCTTCTCCGTGTGGACGCCGCGCGAGCCTTTGACCAGAACCAGGTCGCCGGCGCGGACGAAGTCGGCGAGTGCTTCGGCGGCCTCTTCCGCACTCTCGAAGAAGCGCGCCGACTCCTCTTGCATCCCTGCCTCGCGCGCCGCCTCGACGAGCGCGTGCGCGTGCCCGCGCACCCCCCACAGCACTTCGACGCCGAGACCCGCAATCTCGCGCCCCGCCTCTCGGTGGAGCGCCTCGGACTGCTCGCCCAGCTCAAGCATCTCGCCCGCGACGATGACGCGCCGCTTCACCGATTCGCCGCCCTGCGCCAACGCTTCGGCCATGCCGAGCAGAGAGCGCGGGTTCGAGTTGTACGAGTCGTCAACGACCGTGAACCCCTCGCGGAATCGCAAGACCTCGCCGCGCATCTCCGAAGGCGCAGCCGTCGCGAGCGCCGCCGCCGTCTCTTCCACGGGGACGCCGAAGTGCATCGCCACCGCCGAGGCCGCGAGCGCGTTCAAGACGTTGTGCCTGCCGTGCACCGGAAGTGTGACCTCGGCCTCTCCGTCCGGCGTCTTCAAAAGAAAGCGGCTCACGCCGACGCCGACCGGCTCTAAGCCGATGGCTCGAACGTCCGCCGACTCAGCCATCCCGTATGTGATGACGCGCGCGGCGTGTGCGGCCTTCGCGCGCATCGCGGCGACGCGCTCGTCATCTGCGTTCAGAACGGCCGTGCCCCCCTGCTTGAGACCTTCGACGAGGTGCGCCTTCCCTTCGGCGATTCTCTCGACCGAACCCATGAACTCAAGGTGCACGGGCGCGACGTTCGTCAGCACCGAAACGTCCGGCGGCGCGACCTCGGTGTGCTTCCTGATCTCGCCGAAGACCGACATGCCCATCTCCAGCACGGCCACGTCGAAGTCCGACGCCTTCGCGCCGTCGGACTCCATCTGCAAGACCGAGAGCGCGACGCCCAGCTCGTTGTTGTAGTTCTTGCGGCTGCGCAAGACCCTTCTTCCGGTCGCGCCGAGCACGTGCGCGGTCAAGTCCTTCGTCGTCGTCTTGCCGGCGCTGCCCGTTATCCCCACGACCGGCCCGCCCCACAACTCGACGACTCCGCGGGCGAGCATCTGCAACGCCTCGATCACGTCCTCGACGAGCAGGAGCCGTTCAATAAAGGGGCGCAACTCTTCGTCGCCCTCGACGCGCGGGCCGCGCGCGACCGCGGCGACCGCGCCCTGCCCGAAGGCCTGCGGGATGAAGCGGTGCGCGTCCGCGAAGGACGTGGCCGTGAAGCAGTGCCGCCGGTAGTCTTCGGGCGAGAGGGCGAAGAAGAGCTCGCCCGGCGCGGTCGCGCGCGAGTCAATCGAAAAGCCCTTTATTTCTTTGTCAAAGAACCCGCGCGCGCCCTCAGCAGAGGCGCGCATCAGAACTTTCGCTTCGGCTAACTTCACTCGGTCCCTTCCTCCAGTCGCGCGCGCGTCCGTCCTGCTCGTCGCGCCGACGTGGGGAGAGCCGGGCGCGCGTTTAAGTCTTCCCCTCCCGGACTTCCGCCCCGGCGCAGGCGAGCGAGAGCTTTGCCTCGTCCGAAGCGAAGTCGTCCGTTTGGGGAGTGGCGCGTTCCGTTATTCTGCGCGAGGCGCGGTTGCGGCGCAAACGCTCGCGGCAGTCGGCGATTCGTCGTCTCATCTCACTCCCCTGATAACAACTGCTCGGCGCAGAATTAACCAGCGTCCTCTGATTTCTCATCTCACCTTCCGGGGTTCGTCTGGGGCATCCAGGGTCAGGAAAACTCTCAGCACTTGCCGTTTCGGACTTTCGTCTTCTCGGCGCGCGAACGTCTTTCACTGAAGCCGCCCGACCGCCGAAAAGAGGGGCGACGGTCGAGTCATCTGCGTGCTGACAGCCAACAAAATCGCAAATCAAAAATCTAAAATTGAAAATGGCTTCAGTCGCTCCGCCCGAAGTCGATGCGGACTGACTGGCCGGCCTCGACCTGCGAGCCGACCGCGGGGGTCTGACGCACTGCGCGACCTTCGCCGCGCGCTTCGAGCTGGAGGCCGAGCTGCGCGCAGACGCGCGCCGCGTCGCGCACGCTCCGTCCGCGCAGGTCTGGCATCAAAAGCGCTCGCTCACCCGCCTCGGCGTAGACCACCTCTTTGATCTCGCCGCCCTGCGTCGGCGTCTCAGCCACCTCCGGCAGCCTCACCGTCTCGACCGTCCCGCCCTCATGCTCCTTCGACGCTTCGGCTGCTGCCTGCGCCGGCGACTTCGGCACCGCGTTCGCGGCGAGCTGGCCCGCGGGCGCTTTCGCGTCGGGCGCGTTGTCCGGCATCACGTCGAGGTATGGCAGTATCTGATCCGCGATGTCGCTGAAGACGGGCGCGGCGACCTGGCCGCCCTGGTGCAGGCCGGCCGGCTCATCTAAGACGACGATGATGACCGCCGCAGGGTTCTCGACGGGCGCGAAGCCGACGAACGAGCCGACGTACTTCGTCTGCGAGTAGGCGTGCGTTTTCGGGTCAACCTTCTGCGCCGTGCCGGTCTTGCCCGCCGCCGTGTAGCCTTCGAGCTGAGCGGCGCGCGCAGTCCCTTTGAGCGTCACCATCTCAAGCATCCCGCGCAGCTCGCGCGCCGTCTCCTCGCTCACGACGCGGTGCGACTCCGGCTGCGACTGCTCGACCACACGCCCTTCGGCGTCGCGAACCTCGCGCACCAGATGCGGCGCGACTCTCACGCCGTCGTTCGCAATCGAGCCGTAGGCCGCCGCCATCTGAACGGGCGTCACGCCGACCTCTTGTCCGATGGGAACGGAGCCGATTGAAGTCGGCTGCCACTTCGACACGGGGCGCACGAGGCCTGCCGTCTCGCCCGGCAACTCAACCCCGGTGCGCGAGCCGAAGCCGAAGCGGCGGATGTAGTCGTAGAGCCGTGCGTTTCCGAGCTTCAGGCCGAGCTTGATGGCCGCGACGTTTGAAGACTTCGCCAGAGCCTCGGTCGCCGTCAGAGTTCCGTGCGCGTGGTCGTGGACTGTGCGGCCGAAGACTGTGATCTCGCCGGGGCAGTCAATCTTGTCGTCCGGCTTAATCAACTTCTCTTCGAGCGAGCCGGAGTAGGCGACGACCTTGAAGGTCGAGCCGGGTTCGTAGATGTTTTGCAGCGCGGCGTTTCGGCGGGCGTCGGCGCTCACCTCGCTCGCGCCGTTCGGGTCGAAGGTCGGGGCGTTGGCGAGCGCCAGAATCTCGCCCGTGCGCGGGTCGAGCACGACCGCCGCGCCCGACTTCGCCTGCGTCCGCTCGACCGCCGCCGAAAGCTCCCTCTCGACGATGTACTGCACGGTCTGGTCAATCGTGAGCACGACCGTGCGCCCGTCCTGCGGCGCGCTGCCCGCGCTCTCGAACGCGCGGCGCTTCGCGTCTGCGTCAACAACTAAACGCCCGGCCTCGCCCGTCAGCGCCGCATCGTAGACCTGCTCGACGCCTGCGAGTCCCTTGTCGTCCAGGCCGACGAAGCCGAGGACGTGCGCCGCGAGCGCGCCGTTCGGGTAGCGTCGCTGCTGCTCCTCTACGGGGTAGACGCCCTTGATCTTCAGAGCCTCGACGGCGCGCGCCTGCTCCTCTTCAACCTTGCGCGCGAGCCAGACGAAACCGCGCCGCGCCTCCTTCGCCTCCTTCAGGCGCGCGGCCAGAGGCGCCGGGTCAACCTTGAGCACGCGCGCGAGGTTTGCCGCCGCCTCGTCCGCGTTCTCGACCTCGCGCGGGTCTGCGAAGAAGGAGTCAACCGAGACGCTGCGCGCGAGTTCTCTTCCCTGCCGGTCGAGTATGAGTCCGCGCGCCGCGGCCTGCGGCTCGACATCAAGTTGCTGCGCGCGCGCGCGACGCGCGAGCCACTCGTGCTGCGACGTTTGCAGGTATGTGAGGCGCGCGCCGACGGCCACCATCCAGAGGCAAAGAAAAACGGCGACCACTAAAGCACGTCGCCGTGAAACGTCGGGACGCAGTGTGTGATCCGAGCCGTATCGGTCTAACATAGCGAACAGCGGCCTTCTCTTCAGACTTCCGAACCGTCGCGAGGCACGCGTTCAGAACGTGTGGTCGCTTTCAAAATCTCGCGCGGCTGAAAGGTCGGGAGGCATCGGCTCGCGCGCGTACTTCTTTTCGGAAAACCTCCTTCGCCTAACGGCGCATGACGGTCGCGGCGGTCGCAGCCGTGACCAGGACGCGACCCCCGCGCACCTGACTTTGCTCGCGCTGCGGCGCGGCGGACTCGATCTGCGCGGCGCGCGCCGGCTGCATCCCCAGCTCGCGCGCGGCCTGCTCCAACTGTGCCGGCGAAGAACTCTCTTCGACGGCGAGGAGCAGACGGCGCTGCTCGTCCAGAAGCTGCTCGCGCTCGCGGCGCAGCGCCTCGGTCTTGTAGCCGTAACCCACGGCCAAGACCTGCTGCCGCACGGCGTAGACGAAGCCCGCGGCGAGCACCAGGCAGCCCGCGAGCAGCAGCATCTGGCGACGCGCGGCGCGCGGGTCGCGCTCTCGACGGACGGAGGGACGGGGGTACTGCTGGGGCACTCTTCTTGTCGTCATCGGGTCTCGAACCTCTTCGGTCGGGTCTCGGGTTTGAAGACTGAGTGTGAGGCCGGCGCTCTTTAATTCGGTCTCAGTCCCGCCGCCGACGGCGGCCTCACAGTTTCAAGCAGGCGCGCAGCTTGGCACTCCGCGCGCGGGGGTTCTCTTCCAACTCTTGCTCGCCCGCAACGACCGGCCGTCGCGTCAGAATCTCGACGGCGCGGCGCGCGCCGCAAGTGCAGCCGGGCGCGCGCGAGCCGCACTCGCAATACCCGGCCAGACGCCGCAGCGCGCGCTTCACGATACGATCCTCCAGCGAGTGAAAGCTGATGACCGCGAGACGCCCCTGCGGCTGTAAAAGATCAACTGCGGCCTCGACGAACTCGCCCAACCCCTCAAGCTCTCGGTTGACGGCGATGCGCAGAGCCTGGAACGTCCGCGTCGCCGGGTGAATCCGCTCGCCGCGCTTGTGGCCGACGGCGCGCGCGACCAGGTCAGCAAGCTCGCCCGTCGTCCTCAACGCCTCGCCGCGCTCGCGCCGCTCCACTATCCAACGGGCGATGCGCCGCGACCTGCGCTCCTCGCCGTACTCGTAGAGGACGCGCGCGATCTCCTCTTCCGGCAGCCGTTCGAGCAGCTCCGCCGCCGTCTCTTCCCGACCGCCTGCGTCCATACGCATGTCGAGCGGCGCGTCGTGGCGGAAGCTGAAGCCGCGCTCCGGCGTGTCGAACTGCAGCGACGAGACGCCGAGGTCTGCCAGCACGCCGCTCGCCTCGCGCTCGCCCGCCTCATTCAACACGCGCGCGATGTCGCCGAAGTTCGCGTGGACGGCCCGGAAGCGCGCCCCGAAGCGCGCCAACCGCTCGGAGGCCAGCCGCAGGGCCTCGCGGTCGCGGTCAATGCCGAGCACGCGCGTCTCCGGAGAGGCTTCGAGGACGGCTTCGCTGTGCCCGCCAAGACCAAGCGTCGCGTCCACGAACAGCCCCCCGCGCTCCGGGGCGAGCAGCGCCGTGGTTTCAATGAGCAACACGGGGCGATGGGGCGTGCCCGGCCCCCCTCCGGGCTCCGCCATTACCACCGCCCCGTGGTCTTGAAAAGCAGCAGCG
>JALZHC010000735.1 GCA_030914105.1 Acidobacteriota bacterium | reverse complement strand
CCTCGCGCCGCCGAGAACGGCGATGGCCACCGAGCTGCTCACGGAAACGACCCCCGCGCCGCACCCGCCGCGGCAAGTCGAGCCGCGCCTTGAGCCGCCGCCCCGCCGTCGGCCCTCGCGCCTCCCGAAAGGCTTCTACACGACCTGGGAGTCTCTGCGCATCGCGCTCGCCTCGCTTCGCGCCAACAAGCTGCGGACGCTGCTGACGCTCGTCGGCGTGGTCGTCGGCGTCGCCGCCGTCATCGCCGTCGTCACCATCATCAAAGGGCTCGACCAAACGGTCGCCTCGACCTTCTCCTCACAAGGCTCGACGGTCTTCACCGTCTCGAAGCGTCCGCAGGTCATCACCTCGCGCGAGGACTTCATACGCTTCAACCGCCGCAAGGACATGACCGAGGAGGACGCCGAAGCCATCGCGCGCCTCTGCACTTTGTGCTGGCGAACCGGCATCGCCGTGAACGCGCAGACGACCATCAAGGCCGGCGACCAGTCCTCCTCCGGCGTCCGCATACGCGGTTTGACCTCCTCGATGTTCGCCATCGAAGATACGGAAGTCATCGCGGGCCGGCCCTGGACTGACGTTGAGGAGGCGGGCGCCAAGGATGTCGCCGTCATCGGCCCGGACGTGGTTGACAACCTCTTCGACGGCGCGGCGCCCGAACAGGTCATCGGCAAGCAGATACGCGCCGACGGACGCGCTTACACAGTCATCGGCGTCACCGAACGGCTCGGAAAAATCTTCGGCTTCTCGCGCGACAACTTCGTCGAGATTCCCTACCCGACCTTCAAGAAGGCTTACGGCGCGCGCTTCTCGCTCATCGCCTTCGCGCAGGTCACGGAAGTCCGTCAGCTCGAAGCCGCCGAAGACCAGGCGCGCAGCATCATGCGCAACCGGCGGGGCAAGTCGTTCGGCGACGAGGACGACGGCTTCAGCCTCGAGACGCAGGACGTTTTCATAGACCTCTACAAGAGCGCGACGGCGAACATCTACGTCGTTACGATAGGCGTCGCGGCCATCTCGCTCGTCGTCGGCGGCATCGTTGTGATGAACATCATGCTCGTCTCGGTGACTGAGCGCACGCGCGAGATCGGCGTCCGCAAGGCCGTCGGCGCGCGACGCCGCGACATCCTCATCCAGTTCCTCATCGAGGCGGTTACAATCACCTCCATCGGCGGCCTGATGGGCGTCGCCGCGGGCTTCGCGCTCGCCTTCGTGCTGGCGAAGGCGATGGGCTTCCCGCTCCTCTTCAGCGCCGCCTCCGCCGTTTTAGGGGTCAGCGTCTCTTCGGCGGTCGGCATCGCCAGCGGATTGTGGCCCGCGTGGAAGGCTTCAAAGCTCGACCCGATTGAGGCGCTGCGCGCGGAGTGAGGACTTGTATGCGGCCATGGTTTCGAGTGGCACTAAAGTTTGTAGGACTGGCGCTCCTGTGCATCGGGACGTTGATATTTGTGTGGGGCGCGTTCGACTCCTGGATGCTCCGCGACGGTTCAAGCCCGGACATCGTGGAGAGTCACGGGCTGGAGGCGGCGGTACGGTTCGCGAAGGATTTCTCAGAGTTTCTCTACATCTCGGTCGCCTTCTGGTGGGCGGGCTGGCTTCTTCTGCGCCGCTCGCTCTAGGTCTTATCCCATGAGCTTCGACGACATCAGAGAGTCGGCGGCGATGGCCGTGGCAACGGTAAGGGCGAACAAGCTTCGCTCGTCGCTGACCATTCTGGGCGTGGCTATCGGCGTCGTCACGCTGACCTTCATGGTCTCGATCATCCAGGGCCTCAATAAAGCCTTCGCCGAGCAGATTGAATCTTTAGGCTCGAACACGATTTTCGTCTCGAAGTTCGACCCGAGCTTCGGGCGGCCTCCGAACGATGAGGAGCTGCACCGCAAGGAGATCACTCAGGAAGACGCCGAGGCCATCCGCTCGGAGGCCGCGAACGCCGTCGACTCCGTCGCGCCCATCCACCGCAAGATCGCCGCAGACCTCCGCTACGAGGACAAGGAGACCGACACGCCGATCCTCTTCGGCGTCACGCCCGAATACGAGTACACGATCTCGCAGTATGTCGGGCGCGGGCGCTTCGTCGTTGACGCAGACATCGCGGGCCGCGAGAACGTCGCCGTGCTTGCGCAGGACGTGGTGCACGCGCTCTTCCCTTTTGAAGACCCCTTGGGCAAGGAGATTAAGATCGAGGGCCGCCCTTTCCGCGTCGTCGGCGTGATGGAGCCGCTGGGCAACTTCTTCGGGCAGTCGCGCGACAACTCCGTCTTCATCCCGCTCGCCACCTTCGACAAGTACTGGCGCGACATTGACCCGCCCCTCGTCGTCTTCTTCATCATCATCCGCCCGCACACGCGCGCCGACGTGCAGACGGCGATGGACGAGATCACGGACATCCTGCGCCGCCGCCGCCAGGTCCCCGCCGGAGCCAGGAACAACTTCGGTGTCTCCTCGCAGGACTCTCTGCTCGACTTCTACAACCAGCTCACGGGCGCAACGTGGCTCGTGCTGACGGCAATCTCGTTTGTCGCTTTGATGATCGGCGGCATCGGCGTGATGAACATCATGCTCGTCTCGGTGACCGAGCGCACGCGCGAGATCGGCGTCCGCAAGGCCGTCGGCGCGACGCGCGCCAACATCCTCTGGCAGTTCCTCATCGAGGCCGTCGTGCTCACAGCCCTGGGCGGCATGACCGGCCTCACGGTCGGCGAGGCGGCGAGCCTTCTGATGAACAAGTATTCGCCGCTCCCGGCCTACGTGCCGCTCTGGGCCATCCTCGTCGGCATCGGCATCTCGGCCTCGGTCGGCATCGTCTTCGGCCTCTGGCCGGCGTGGAAGGCCGCGCGCTTAGATCCGATTGAGGCGCTGCGCTACGAATGAGCGGGATGGGCCGGGAGGGCACGTCAGTACCGCGAGC
>JALZHC010000734.1 GCA_030914105.1 Acidobacteriota bacterium | reverse complement strand
CGGCTGCCCCTTGCCCACCGAAGAGGTCAGGCGCTCGCCGAGTTGTCTGACATTGAGCGAGCCGTCTTCCGTCTGCCGACACTCGAAGAGCAGGCCGTCGGCTGTGGCGAGCAGCGCGCGACCGGGCGCGGGCGCGACGACGGCCAGAACGCTCTTCCCTTCAGTCCCCTCGACGCGTCGGAACTCCTGCGCGCCGCCCGCGCGCACGTAAGCGCCGCCCTCCGTGCCGACCCACAGCGTCCCCGAAGCATCCGACGCGAGCGCACGCACGCGCGGCCCCGACAAGCCTTCGTCCTTCACGGTCTGCACGCGCCGCCCGTCGTAGCGTGCAAGTCCCGCGTCAGTCCCGAACCACATCACGCCGTCCGAGTCCTGCGCGATGGCGCGCACCTGATCCGAAGGCAGGCCGTGGAAGAGCGTGACCGCGCCCCAGCGGTGCAGGCTCGCCGTCTCGGTCTGCGAACGGGAAGGAAGGCAGAAGTAAAAAGGCAAAAGGCAAAAGAGAAAAAGCAAAAGCGCGCCGGACAAGCGCCGCCGGCCCCCCGCCGGCCCTTTAACTTTTGCCTTTTGCCTTTTTACTTCTGCCTTCACTTGTGCGGCTCGTCGAGGAAGCGTTTGCGGTCGCGCTCGATCCAGTGTTCGAGTTCTGTGGCGGCCTTCTCCAGCTCGTCCGAGTTGAGGAGGCCGCGCCGGAGCGCCTCGAAGAAGGCGCGCGTGCGCATGTTATAGGCGAGCTTGTCGTAGGCCTCGTGCGGCGTGCCTTCGGGCGTGGAGACGAAGAGCTTTTCGTAGAGCGTGGCGAGCCGGCTCTCGACCCCGCGCAAAGAGAGGGCGCACTTGCGCGCAATCGCCCAGTTCGAGAGTCCGAGCGCGAGGTAGTAGAGCGCCTCGGCCTCGAACTCCGTGAGGAGGGGTCGCTTGAACGAGTCCTTGAACGCGGGGTCAATCATGTCCGCGCCGTCTTCGAGCACGGCGGCGACGAAGCGCAGGAAGCGCGATTCGGGGTTGTTCTTGTGGATGAAGCCGTAGGTCGGCGAAGGCTCGACGGCGCGGACGATCTTGCGAATCTCGTTGATGTAAATCTCGTCCGGGAACTGTGTCCAGAAGATGATGCGCGCCGCCGGGAACTCGCGCCACACGGCGCGCGCGGCCTTCACGCCCGAAAGGCGCGGCATCTGAATGTCGAAGACGCACAGCTCCGGCCTCTCCTTCAAGGCGAGGGCGAGCGCCTCCTCGCCGTCGGCGGCCTCCACCACGGGCGCGTGAGAGGCGAACTCGCGCTCCAACAATTCGCGCAGGTAACGTCGCTGCGCCACGTTGTCTTCGGCAATCAGGATTGGCATGACGGGTCAGGTTCTAAGCAGGAGCGGCTTTACTTCTTCGGCCTCATTGTGCCGCCTCAGGGGAGCGGTTGTAAACACCAAGTCTTCTGCATTCCTTCGAGGACGGGCCTGTCCCTTTCATAGTTCGACAGCGGGGTGTCGAGGGCAATCGTGTAGACCACCTCCTCGCCGTTCTCCTTCCTCAAGGCGACGATCTCGTCACTCACCATCGGCTCGCCGTTCTTCTCGTAGCGCACGACCGCGCGCACGGCGCGCAGTCCGGCCAGCCGCGTCTTCGTCCTGCTGACGACGCTGAGGTTGCTGCCCTTTTCGCGGAGGAACCCAAGCTGGTTATCAACGGCGTCGTCGAGCCGCTCCCACTCAAACGAGTTATAGCTCCCATCGGCGTAAAGGTAGGACCTGGGCCAGTCGCCTCCCGTCCACGCCGTCGAGTTCGGGTTGTCCAGATCAACGCCGAAGCCGTGCTGCGGGGCGGGCGGCGGCGGCTTCGACCCCGCCGTGCCGTCGGGCAGGTCAACGGAGAAGCCGTAGTTGTAATTGTAGTAGCGGTTCTCGACGCGCGTCTCGTCGCTACAGGTCTGGAACTCGGAGGAGTCGTTGCTGCCCTTCTCGGACTGAGTCCGGACGGCGACGACGAGCGGCGTACACTCGCGGCTAACCTGTCTCGTCCACAGGTTCGCCGAAGCAAGGCCGAGCGCGAAGCCGGCGGCGACGACGGAAAGCCTGAGGTCAAGGATTCTGAAAGAGAGGCGACGCATTTCAACCCTCCTCACTAACAACTGAGACGGCGAGGCCGCGGACTCAACTGAAACAGCGGGGGCGCGTGCCTCGCAGGAGAAGCATCGGCCAGCGGCGCGACGGCGGTCAATGTGGCTATCCACACACGCGTGCGTTGGGAGAGACACGTGGGCGCGGGGCAGGCTTCACGCGGACGTGCTGTTGCTGCCCGCGTCGCGCGGAATTTCAGTTTGAGGATAATCGGGGGCGGACGGCGGCTCGCGGGTTTTCGCAGTTCGGCGAGCGCGCCGTTGCTCGTGCCCACGGACGCGGGGCGTGCACTGGGGAGGGCGCGCCCCGCACTCATCTTCGATTGCGGAATGCGGATTTCGGATTGCGGATTTAAGAACTCCGCTTTTCCAATCCGCATTCCGCAATCCGAAATCCGCAATCGGCTTACTTCTCTTCCTTCGTCTCTGAAGTCCCGCCCGCAGCCTCGCGCGAGTTGCGCGGCGGGGCGTGCTTCACGTACTTGTCGAACCAGTTGATCATCTCGTAGAGGACGTGCTCGGTCGTCTCGCGCGCCTGATAGCCGTGGGCTTCGAGCGGGAGCATGACGAGTCTGACCGTTCCGCCGTTACCTCTGATCGCCTGATACAGTCGCTCCGACTGGATCGGGAACGTGCCCGTGTTGTCGTCGGCCTCGCCGTGCGTCATCAGAAGCGGCGCTTTGATCTTGTCGGCGTACATGAAGGGCGAGACCTTCAGGTACATCGACGGCGCTTCCCACAGAGTGCGCCGCTCGGACTGGAAGCCGAAGGGCGTGAGCGTGCGGTTGTACGCGCCGCTGCGCGCTATCC
>JALZHC010000733.1 GCA_030914105.1 Acidobacteriota bacterium | reverse complement strand
CATCATGGACGGCGCACTCGACGAGATCATCAACGCCCTCGTCACGCACTACCAGGCCGAGAAACTGAAGGCCGAGGCCGTCACGGTTTAGATGGAATCAGACATGAAGCACGCAAGCCTCCGCGCAATCCTCCTCCTCTCAGCCCTCGCATGCCTCGCCGCAGACTCCTTAGCGCAGAGCCCCTGGGTGGAGCGTCCGGGGCCTGTGAAGAACGAAGAGCTGAAGCGCGAGCTTCTGCGAATGCTCGAAGAGGATCAGGCCGTGCGCGCGCCCTTCAGAGAGGGCAGGCCGTTGACCGAGGCCGAGACGCGCGCGATGCAAGAGCGCGACCAGGCCGACACGAAGCGTCTGACGGAAATCCTCGACCGTGAAGGATTCCCCGGCGTCCATCTGGTCGGCCTCAACGCGACGCGCGCCTTCATCACGATGCTGCTCCACAGCCCCTCGCTCAAGCTTCAGAAGAGGGCGCTGCCCTACGTCGAGCGCGCCGCGCGCCGCCGCGAGATTCCGCCCGACGACTTCGCCCTACTCACCGACGATGTGCTCGCCGCCGAGCACAAGCCGCAGCTCTACGGCACGAACTTCAAGTTCGTCGGCGGCCGCGTCGCGCTCGAAGAGACACAGGACGCGGCGCACCTCGACGCGCGCCGCCGCAAGCTCGGCCTCGCGCCCATCGCCGAGTACGCCAAACAGCTCGCGGACTTCTACAAGATGCCGCTCGACGAGTCGAGCCTCCCGCACGCGCCCGCACGAAGATGAGCACGAACGAGTCGACGCGCGTCCTTCTCGTCCGCCACGGACAGTCGCAGGGCAACGCCGAGCGTCGCTTCGGCGGCCACTCGCCGACGCCCCTGAGTGAACTCGGACGCCGCCAGGCCGAGGCCACGGCGCGCGCGCTCGCCTCGGAGGGCGTGACGGCCATCTATTCGAGCGACCTCCTGCGCGCCGCGCAGACCGCCGAGCCTTTGGCGCGCATGACGGGCCTCGAAATAAACCGGACGAGCGCTCTGCGCGAGCGCAGCGTCGGCCTGTTGGAGGGCCTGACCTTCGAGGAGGCCGCCGAAAGATACCCGGAAGAGTACGCTGCGCTCCTGCGCCGCGACTTCGAGCACGTGCTCGCGGGCGGCGAGAGCTACCGCCAACTCCTCGACCGCGCCGCAGCGGAACTCGACCGCGCCGTCGAGCGCCAACGCGGCGGCACAGTCGTCGCCTTCTCCCACACCGGAACCATCTGCATCCTCGCCCTACACCTCATGGGCGCGCTCGACGCGCCCAACCTCAAACCCGTCTGGATTTCCTCCGCCAACTGCGGCGTCACGCGCTTCGAGATTCAGCACGGCGGACTCACGCGCCTGCTACGTGCCAATGACACGCGACACCTCCTCGACATCTGACTTGCTCGACATCTGAAGTTGATAACGCGCGTGGGCCGTTCAAGCGCGCGTGAAGGCGTCGCCCGCGGCGCGTCTGCGCGCGGCGAGCGTGTGCGCGAAGAAGGCGAGGCAGACCAAAAGCGGGAGCAGGAGCCAGGGGGCGAGCGGGTAGGAGCGCATCTGGCCGTTCGTCATCTCGGAGAGGTAGCGCGCGAGGGCCGAGTGTGGGAAGTCGCAGAGCATCGCGCCGTGCATCGCGCCGACGAGGTTGATGAGGAAGGAAGCGAGGGCGCAGATGGTCGCCGTCGCGCCGGCTATCAGCCTGAGCTTTGCCGCGCGTAAGTAGGCGAAGCCGGCGAGGCCGAGGCAGGCGAGCGGCATCGCCGGCAGAAGATAGCGCGGGCCGTACTGGCACGTGCCGTTGGCTTCAATGTTGAGCAGGTATGCGGCGAGCGCGAAGAGCATCAGGCAGACGAACGCCTGCTCGCGCCGGAGCGCACGCGGATAGAGCGCGAGGCCGAGCAGTCCCAACCAGAAGACGGGCGCGTAGAGCGTGAGCATGTGCGCGTAGAAGCTGAGCTTGTCCTTGAAGTTTGTCCAGTCGAGACGGAAGAAGGTGTCGCTGTAGTTGCCGGCGACGTTCGGCAGCAGCAGAGGGTTTCCGAAGCAGATTGAGTTATAGACCAGCAGCGGCAGCAAGCCCAACGCCCCGCCGAAGAGGAAGACCGCCGTCAGCTTCCAGCGTCGGAGTGTGACGAAGTAGAGCGCCAGGGCCAGGGCCATGAAGAAGGGCAGCATCGAGGTCGTCACGGTCAGTCCGAGAAGAAGACCGGCGCAGGCGGCGAGCGCGGTCGCCTTCCTGCCGGAGCCTTCGCGACGGAGCCGGACGGAGAGGTAGAGCGCGATTGTCAGGTAGCCCGTGGCGAGCGCGTCGTGCCAGGCGATGCCGGAGTACGCGAAGGCCGTGGTCGCAAGCCCGTAAGAGAGCGCGGCAAGAAGCGGCCAGAAGAGCGAGCCTGCGTCGGATGCAAGCTCGCGCGAGTCGGTCGCACGGCCGCGCCCGTGCGAGTCGGATGCAAGCTCGTGCCCGCGCGGGTCGGGTGCAAGCTCTCGCTCGCGTGAGTTGGGCGCGAACTCGCGCGCGAGGCGGAAGACTGCGACCGACGCGGCGGCTGTGATGAGCGAGGCCGTGAGGAAGGTGACGAGCGCGGCGGTCAGTAGATAGTTCTCCGCGTAGCTGAGGCCCGCGGCGTGGAGTGGGAAGTATGCGCAGGCCCCGAACATGAACTGGCCGGGCTGCTTCGCAGGATAGATGTGCCCCTGATAGAGGAAGGCGTCAATGACCGGCTGGACGTGCAGGCGCTCGACGCGCGAGCCTTCGAGGTAGAGGTGCTGTCGCTCGACGTAAGCCTCGACGCCCGCCTGCTGCAAGCCGAACGCGTTGAGGTTTCCCGAATTGATGGCGACGCCGTAGGCGAACCAGAGCGTCAGGAAGAGGAGCCACTCCAGCCGCGCGCGTGACGACTTCGCGTTAAAGTGTTGGGGAAGGC
>JALZHC010000157.1 GCA_030914105.1 Acidobacteriota bacterium | reverse complement strand
GGATGGCGCGCACCTGCGCGATCTGGTCAGGCGACAGGTTGAGCTGCTTCAGCAGAGCCGCGGGGTCGTTGGGGTTAGCTTGCGTGGCCGCGCCTTCCTGCGCCTGCGCGGGCGGCGGGGGGGCGGCACCCGTCTGCGCGCGCGCGCCGGGGGCGGCGGAGAAGAGAAGCACGAAGGCGAAACCGTACGAGGCAGCGAAGAGGGGATTGCGGGCCAGTGTTTTCATGGCAGAAAACCTCAAGCTAAAACTTCCGGGGCGAAGCGGTGAACTCTTTCCAAATGGCTCCGGCGGTCAGCTCCGCCGAAGGCTCAGGCTTTCATCACTGCGGGGCGTTGACCGCGCCGAGCAGGTCTGTGAGCCGCGGCACGCCCCGCTCCTCTCGCGTGGAGAAGTAGTCCTCGTTATCTTTGACTACTGCGAGCTGCGAGCTGCCCTGCGCAGGCCGCCGAGGGCTTTGCTGACGAGCCTGCAACGTGGCGTTGCGCGCGGCGAGCTTCTGCTGCTTCAACTCGGACTGAAGGAAGCTGACGCGCTGCGTGTACTCGTCCTCAAGCCGCGCGCGCTCGTCCGCCACGCCGCGGTCAACGCCCTCCCTGACGGCGGCGTTGAACTGCTCCTCAGTGTAGCCGCTCTTGACCGGCACCTGAACCTGCTCTTTCACGACGCGCTCTCGGACGCCGGTTCTGAAGGCGAGGCCGTTCGAGTCCCAGCGGACTTCCGTGCGCGCGAACGTTAGAGCGGCCAGCCCGCAGACGACGAGCAACGCGGCCACGCTGCCCGCCTGCAGCCACAGCGGCGAGAGCGAGAAGAACTCGCGCAGCGCAGCCATCGCCGAACGCTTCCGCTCCGGCGCGGGATGCGAGCGCGCGGCGAGCGACAGCTCCTCACCGATGTTGAGCAAGGGGACTGTGCTCAAAGCCTCAGCGCGCCACTCGCCGACTGCCTCGCGCACCGCGCCGAACGCGGCCAGCTCTTCGCGGCAGACGGCGCAGCCGTCGAGGTGTGTGCGAAACGCCTTGGCCTCTTCGGGCGCGGCCTCGCCATAGAGGTACGCGACCAACTGCTCGGCACGCCCGCAGCCGCGCGGGTTCGCGCCGTTGTTCAAGCTCGGGGCGTTAGACTTCTCTCTCATTGCGGGGCAACCTCCAACTGGAATCTTTCGAGCCGCATGCGCAACTGCTTCAGCGCCGTGTAGAGCCGGCTCTTGACCGTGCTCAGAGGAATCTGGAGCGCGTCGGCGATCTCCTGAAACGTCAAATCCTCGAACTCCTTCATCACAACGACCTCGCGCAGCTCCGGCGGGAGCGAGGCCACTGCACGCCTGACCGCCTCGGCACGCTCCGCGGCTTCGGTCGCGCGCGCGGGCGAGGCGTGCTCTGTGGTCGCAAGGAAACTCTCGCCCGCGGCTCCGACCTCGTCCTCTAGCCCTGTCTCGCCGCGGACGCGCGCGCGGCGCTGGCGCGTGATGCACTGGTTGACCGCGATGCGGTGCAGCCAGGAGGAGACTTTCGCCTCGCCGCGGAAGCCTTGCAGGTTGCGGTAGGCCGCGATGAAGGTCTCCTGCGTGGCGTCGCGCGCGTCCTCGTAGGCTCCGAGGATGCCGTAGTTCAGCGCGTAAATCTTCCGCTCCCAGCGGCGCACGACCTCGCCGAAGGCCTCTCGGTCTCCGGCCAGCGCGCGTTCCACTAACTGCTCGTCGGTCGTCAACGTCACTCCAAACACCTTGGCGAGCCTCAAAGCTTCGAGCGCCGGCAACGCGCGCTCAACAGTTTAGACGTGTCGGCTCGCCCATTAGTCTTGAAAAGACTGAGACGCCCCGGCTTCCTGAGCCTCCGGGCGAAAATGCGTCCGATAAAAGAGGAGACCCCCCACGTTTCGCCCAAAATAGAACCGGCCTGCGGCGCCCGGGGCCGCTATTCGTACCTGAGCGCCACCAACGGGTCCACCCTCGCCGCCCGCCGCGCCGGGACGAGGCAGGCGATGAGCGAGACGAAGGCGAGCAGCAGCGGGACGAATGCGAAGGTCAGCGGGTCGGTGGTCGAGACGCCGTAGAGCAGTCCCGACAAGACTCTCGTCAGCAGTAGCGCCCCCGTGAGGCCGAGCAGCACGCCGAGGAAGACGAGCCTCATTCCCTGGCCGACGACGAGGCGCAGCACGTCGGCGACTTGCGCGCCGAGCGCCATCCTCACTCCGATCTCGTGCGTGCGCTGGGCGACGGTGTAACTCATCACGCCGTAGATGCCGACCGCTGCCAGCAGCAGCGCCGCGCCCGCGAAGACGGCGAGCAGCAGAGTGCGGAAGCGCGGCTGCGCGACCGAGCGCGTCAGTAGCTCGTCCATCGTCCTCACGCCCGCCAACGGCAGCTCCGGGTCGAGCGCGCGCAGCTCGCCGCGGACGGCGGGCACGAGGGCCGCCGGGTCTGCCACGCCCGCGCGCACGACGAGCGACATGTCGCCCCATCCGTTCTGCGCGAACGGCAGGTAGTAGGCCGGCTGCACCTTCGCGTCCAGCCCCTCGTAGCGCACGTCGCCGACGACACCGACGATCTCCATGAACGGGTTGTCGGGCCGGTCAGGGCCCTGCCGCAGGCGCTTGCCCACAGGGTCTTCGCCGGGGAAGAACTCGCGCGCGAGCGTCTGGTTGATGAGGCAGACGCGCGGCGCGCCCTCGCGGTCGGCGTCCGTGAAGGTGCGACCGCGCAGGA
Organism: Acidobacteriota bacterium; assembly: GCA_030914105.1. GTDB lineage: Bacteria > Acidobacteriota > Blastocatellia > Pyrinomonadales > Pyrinomonadaceae > QHXN01. The sequence continues at coordinate 4,658 of JALZHC010000157.1, read as the reverse complement.
TGGGGACGCCGAGCGCGCGGAAGTATTCGGGCGAGACGAGGATGTAGTCGCCGACCGGCTGCTCGCTTTCGGTTCGGGGCGGGCGGCCCTCGATGCTGAAGGGGTTCCAGAGCGTCTGTATGTCGGGCGGCAGGCTCGAAGCGAGCGCGGCCGACTCCACTCCCGGCACGCCCTCGACGCGCGCCAGCAGTTGCTCGTACAGGCCGAGCCTCTGCTCATTCTCGCTGTACTTCGTCCGCGGCAAAGGAACCTGCATGGTGACGACGTGCGAAGGGTTCACGCCGGGGTCAACGCGCCGAAGGCTGACGAAGCTGCGGACGAGGAGGCCCGCGCCGATGAGCAGCATGAGAGAGAGCGCCATCTCGGCGACGACGAGCGCGCCCCGCAGGCGGCGACGGCCCGCGCCCTCCGTCGAGCCGCGCCCGCCCTCCTTGAGCGTCTCGTTCAGCCCCGCCTTCGGGACTTGCAGCGCGGGCGCGAGTCCGAAGAAGAGGCCGGTCAGAAGCGAGACGGCGGTCGTCCAAGCGAGCACGCGCCCGTCGAGCGTAGCCTGCCGGATGTGGTGAATCTGTCCGGGGTTTAAGGCGAGCAGGAGTTCGACGCCCCAGAAGGCGAGGAGCAGCCCCGCCGCGCCGCCCGCGAGGGCGAGCAGGAGACTTTCGGTCAGCAGTTGGCGGACGATGCGCGCGCGCGACGCGCCCAAGGCCGTGCGGATGGCGACCTCCATCTCGCGCGAGGCCGAGCGCGCCAGCAAAAGGTTGGCGACGTTGGCCGCGGCGATCAGGAGCACGAGCGCGACCGCGCCGAGCAGCGTGAGCAAGGCCGGTCGCACGTCGCCGACGAGATAGTCGTTCACGGCGAGCACGTTGAAGCGTTCGCCCTGCGGCGGCTGGTTCGGCCTCGCGGGGTCGGGCAGCGCGCTCAACTCGGCGCGCGCCTGCTGGATGGTCACGCCTTCGCCGAGACGCGCGACGCCTCGCAGCCAGTTAGGCCCGCGGCGCGTGGGCGGCTGAATCTGGTAGGCCGCCCATAGCTCCGCGTCCTCCTGCGGGAAGTCGAAGTCGGCGGGCATCACGCCGACGATCGTGTAGGGGTTGCTGTCGAGCGTGATCTCGCGCCCGACGGCGTGCGGGTCAGCGCCGAGCCGACGCTGCCAGAAGCCGTGGCTGACGACGACGACGCGCGCCGCGCCCGGCTTCTCCTCTTCGGGGAGGAACGTCCGGCCCATCTCGGCCCGCGCGCCGAAGACGTTGAAGAAGTCGGCGGACGTGACGGCACCGGCAACCTGTTCGGGCGTGTCGCCGCCCGCGTAGTTGAAGTTGTCGGAGTGGAAGAAGGCGACGCGCTCGAACGAGTGCGTCTGCGCGCGCCAGTCGAGGAAGTCCGCCATCGACAGCGGCACGCGGTCGCCGCCCGCAGCCTCCGCCCCCTTCAGCCATACCATCACCACCCGCTCCGGGTCTTTGAAGGGCAGCGGCTTCAAGAGCACAGCGTTGACGACGCTGAAGATGGCCGTCGTCGCCCCGATGCCTAAGGCGAGCGTCATTACCGCGACCAACGTGAACCCCTTGTGCTTGGCGAGCACGCGCGCGCCGTAGCGTATGTCTTGCAAGAAAGTCTCCATCAGACCGCCTCCCCTCACCTCGTAACCCATCTCTTTGATCCGCGTGAGGTGGCCGAACCGCCTTTCGGCTTCCCGCCGGGCTTCTTCAGGTGACATGCCTCTGCGGACGTACTCCTCGGCGCGCATGTCGATGTGGAAGCGCACCTCCTCGTCGATCTCGCCGTGGACGGCGTCGCTATCCCTCAGAGACCGCAGCCTGTCCCGAAATGCTTTCCACCGAGACATCTCCCTTCCTCCTCCTCAGGTGGCTTGCAGCACCTTGGCCACGGCCGCCGTCAGGTGCTCCCACTGCGACTCCTCGGCGGCGAGCTGCTTGCGACCAGCCTTGGTCAACTTGTAGAACCGCGCCCGCCGGTTGTTCTCCGATACGCCCCACTCCGATTCGATCCAGCCTCTCTGCTCGATGCGGTAGAGGGCCGGGTAGAGAGTACCCTCCTCGATCTGGAGCATGTCCTCGGCCAACTGCTGGATGCGCTGCCCCACCCCGTAGCCGTGCATCGGGCCTAAACTGAGTGCCTTTAAGACCAGCAGGTCGAGCGTGCCCTGCGGCAGGTCGGGCTTCTGTTTAGCCACCGGTGGTTCCTCCTCTTCGCTTCTAAGGGAGTAGAGTGGCACGCCTTCCCTAGAAGGTCAAGGGTAAATTTGAGAGAGGAGCTTAATGAGGAAGAAGTCCCCAAGGGGCGTATGCCGTCGAGATTGGACACCTCCGTCCTTTTTACCTCGTGGAATGTTGCTGTGGATCTTCGTGAGCGGCGAGTTGGTCCGAGGACAGGCAACGAGGTTAAGGCGAGCTACAGTCTGTGTCACCGTAAGATAGGTTCTCGGCGACAGAACGACTCGCGGCCCAATGGAGGCTCTTTTATTTTGGGCAAAAGTTGGGAACCCCCGTAAAGAAAGCAGCAAAACTCAGCTTTGACTAAGAACATCAAATAGTTAAATAAAGCAAAACATTGACAACACAACGCGCGGTTCGTACTATAAATTTAGCGTGCGGCTTGCGGGCCGAGCCGCGCCGATGTTGTTCCAGGCTCCGTCCGGAAGTTGTCCGAAGTGCCGTCCGTCCGTCAGATTCTAACCGTTCGCAAGACATTTATCTTCTGAAATGTTCGACAGGTTCCGACGCATACGCCTGCTCTACATCGTCCTCGGCACGTTGCTCGTCGTGGGCCTGCTGCCGCTGTGCATCGTCGGCTGGATGCTCTCCGACCGCAGCGCCAACGAGCTGCGCTCGGTCGAGGGGCGCTACCAGGCTCAGCTCGTGCAGGACAAGGCGCGGCAGATAGAGCTTTACGGGCAGCGTTACCGCGAGGTCGTCACGGGCCTTGCGCGCGCCTTCGAGCTGACGGGCGGAGTCTCCGTGCTGGAGCGCGGCGGGAGCGACGAGCGTTTCCAGAAGGCCGTCGAGGGAGACCGAAACCTCGACGCGCTCGCCATCCTTCCTGTGACCGGCACGCCGCACGTCGCCTACAAGCCGGACGCTATCACGCGCGAGGAGGTGAACGCGCGCGTCAACGTCGCGCTCGCAGGCATGGCCGGGCCGGGCGTGCGCATCAGCGGCCCGCACCTTGTGCGTTCGAGTCAGGAGATGGCCCTGACCATCGCCGCGCCGGTGATGGGCGGGAGCGACGGGGGCGAGGTCGTGGCGGCTGTGGTCGCGGTCGTCTCGTTTCAGGATGTCTTCGCGTCGGTGCAGCAGGCGACGCCGATGAGCGAGCGCGAGCTTCTGGAACGCGGCCTGCCCGTCGTCTTCGTCGTCAACCAGGACGGGCGCGCGGTCGTACACCCGGACGCACGCGTCGCCTTCGCCGAGCGCTCGATGAGCGACCTCAAAGTCGTGCAGGACTGGAACGCTACGGGTCGTCAGGTGAAGTCCGCGCTCGCGCCCTTCAACGCGCAGCGCGACGGGAAAGAAGTGCGTATGCTCGGCGCTTACGCGACCGCTCGGCTCGACGAAGACACTCTGCTCGGCGTCATCGCCGTGCAGGACGAGCACGCGGCGCTCCAGTCGGTCACAGACATGCGCCGGCAGACGCTCTACATCAGCCTCTTCGCCGCGAGCTTCGCGCTCCTCATCGGCTTCCTCTTCGCCAAGCAGTTGGCGAACCCCGTGCGCGACCTGGCCGAAGGCGCGCACCGCATCGCCGGCGGCGACTTCACGCGGCGCATCGAGGTGCGCAGCCGCACGGAGCTGGGCGAGCTGGGCGAGTCTTTCAACCTGATGACCGACCGGCTCGAACACTACATCGAAGACCTGCGCCGCGCCGCTGAGGAGAACCGCGAGTTGTTCATCGGCACAGTCAAGGCGCTCGCCGCCGCCATTGACGGCAAAGATCCTTACACGCGCGGCCACTCGGAGCGCGTCTCGCGCTTCTCGCTCGCCATCGGCGAGCGGCTCGGACTGCCGGACGAGGAGTTGGAAAAACTGCGCATCAGCGCCCTGCTGCACGACGTTGGCAAGATTTCCATCGAAGATAGAATCCTGAAGAAGCCCGCCTCGCTCACGCCCGAAGAGTTCGAGATCATGAAGCAGCACCCGCAAAAAGGGTACAAGATCATGTCGCAGATTCCGGCGATGCGCGACTTCCTGCCCGGCATGTACATGCACCACGAGATGATGGACGGCCACGGCTACCCGCAGGGCTTGAAGGGCGACCAGATTCCGATGCAGGCGCGCATCGTCTCCGTCGCCGACACCTTCGACGCGATGACGACCGACCGACCCTACCAGAAAGGCATGAGCCTCGAAGAGGCCATCGCGCGCGTCAAGACTTTCGTCGGCACGCGCTACGACGCGCAGGTCGTCGCCGCGCTCTGCGAAGCCTGCGAGACGGGCCAGATCACGCCGGGCCGCGTCCGCCTCTCGAAGCGCACGCAGGAGCTCTCCAAAGTGCCGCACCTTCAAAACACTGTGCAGGCCGCGCCGCTCCCGAAGCAGCCCGCCAACGCTTAGCGCCCTGCTAGTGAAGGCAACATCGCATTAGTTTTATTTAACCTTGAGCGTCCAGCACGTAGAGTTCACCGCAGAGGCGCAGAG
>JALZHC010000732.1 GCA_030914105.1 Acidobacteriota bacterium | reverse complement strand
GAGCGGGCCTTACTGTCTCTACGCGGCGGTTCGCGCCAACTCCATCTTTCGCAAGTTGCAAACCGGTGAACTCGAAGCGGCGCAGAGCCTCGTCTCTTCGGCGGACGAGGAGACGGCGGCGCGCATCGGGCAGGCGTTTGCAGGCGAGCTCGGCGGCGAGCTGTGGGCCTTGACGACGCTCGCGGCGCACCTCCCCGAAGCTCTGGCGCAGGCCGCCGCCGCCGCAGAGCCTTCGCATCTTGCAAGGTACGCGTTCAGTCTGGCGCAGTCCTTCAACACCGTCTACAATCGCCGCGAGAATCGCGTCCTCGAAGAGAAAGAGACGGCGAGACGCGCAGTCCTCGTCGTCGTCTTCGATTTCGTGCGGAGACAATTAACTTCGGCGCTCGAAACGCTCGGCATCGAAGTCCCCGAAAGAATGTAGGAGCCGAGCCGCCCGACGGCGGCATGCGCCTTGCTTCATTTTATTCGCGAGTGAAATGTCGGGAGCGTGCCTTGGAAGTGGCCGCCGCCCGTTGGTCGAGTTAAATTCGGTTCAGAGGTTTCAAATGCTCATCGTCATGAAGGCCGACGCCACCGAACGCGACATCGCGGAGGTCGAGCGCATCATCACGGAGTTGGGCTATCGCCCGCACACAGTCCCCGGCCCCTCGCGCACGGCCATCTGCATCACGGGCAACAAGGGGCCTGTTGACATCACCCCCTTCGAGAATCTTCACGGCGTTGCCGAAGCCATCCGGGTGACGAAGCCCTATAAGCTCATCACGCTCGACTTCCACCCGGACAAGACCGTCGTGCAGGTCGGCGACGCCAGCATTGGCGGCGACGAGCTGGCGATCATCGCCGGCCCCTGCGCGGTCGAGAATCACGATCAACTCTTCGCCGTCGCCGAATCAGTCCGGCGCAGCGGCGCGCGCTTCCTGCGCGGCGGCGCGTTCAAGCCGCGCACCAGCCCTTACGCCTTCCAGGGACTCGGCGAAGACGGCCTCAAGATTCTCGCCGAGGCGCGCGAGGCAACGGGCCTGAAGATCGTCACGGAGGCTTTGGACGAGCACGGCGTTGACCTCGTCGAGCGCTACGCCGACGTCATCCAGATCGGCGCGCGCAACATGCAGAACTTCTCGCTCCTGCGGCGCGCGGGCCGCTCGCACCTGCCCGTGCTCCTCAAGCGCGGACTCTCCGCCATGCTCGACGAGTGGCTGCTCGCCGCCGAGTACGTCATGTCCGAGGGCAACTACAACGTCGTCTTGTGCGAGCGCGGCGTCCGCACCTTCGCGCAGCACACGCGCAACACGCTCGACCTCGCGGCCATCCCGGCCGTCCGACGCCTCTCGCACCTGCCCGTCCTGATTGACCCTTCGCACGGCACGGGCCACAACTACATGGTCATGCCGCTGGCGCGCGCCGGAGTTGCCGCGGGCGCGGACGGCCTCATCATCGAAGTTCACAACCACCCCGAACGCGCGCTCTCCGACGGCGCGCAGGCCCTGACGCTCGAACAGTACGAACACCTCGTCGCCGAAGTGCGCGCCATCCACGAAGTAATCGCGCCCGCAACCGTCAGTTGAGGGTAAAAGTAACAGGCAAGAAGCGATTACGCCCGCACTAAGTGAGAGAAGGTATCCTCAGGTGGAATATGTCTTAGAGGCGAGTTACTTCTTTTTCTTGGTTTTAGAGTGAGCTAACACCGAACCGGCAAAGCTCCTGATGCCTTTGGGCGATTTCATTTTCAGAAGCTCACCAGAAACACTCTTTGCCGTTTTGAAATTGGAAAGAGCCTTGCTGACTTTAGTTTTCATGCTTGGTTCTTTTGCCATGAGGGTTTCTCCCAACAGGGGAATCGAACGAGTAAACATTAAATCAGCTTCCCACCCTTTAAGTGGTCGCTAGCCTACTGATATTTCTTCTGAGGCGAGGATTACCCCCACCGTTTGCCGCCTCTAAATTGGCCTTTATTATTTCTGAATTGGTCAACCCTAGAGTCGAAAGTATTCATAGTAACGACAGCAACCGCAGCAGCGGCCAGCCCTAGCCAAAACAACCAACCGCCCCCCGAACTTTGTTTCGTCGGTGTGGGTGTCTGTACAGGCGTTTTATGGTAGTTGTTCATAACCACTCCTCCATACCAAGTTGGTGGGCAAATAATATCATACAGACTTCCTATGGATAAGCCTTTTTTTGTAGGTTGGCGATTATCTATTTAACTTCCTTAAGGGGTAACTTCTTATTGAGGTTCTCCTTTTAATATCTCCGGCAGACGCTTCGTAAAGGCCGAACGAGTGAGAATGAGGTCGAAGCCTGCCTCTTCTGCCTGCCTCTGAAGCTCTGTCTGCACGTGCGAGAAGAAGCCGACGACGGGCACACCGCGCAGTTGTTCGTCGGCCTTGAGGCGCGCGGCGACAGCGAACGGGTCGAGCTGCGTCGCGTGCAGGTCGAGGATGACGAGCGAGGGGACTTCAGTTTTGGCGGCGTCGAAGAGCGCGTCGCCGCCGCGCGCGAACTCGACCGTCACGTTCAAGTGCTCGGCCGTCCCACGAATCTTCGAGGCGAAGAAGAGGTCGCTCACGGCGGCGATGACTCGGCGATTCATTTATAATCTCCGCTGGCTTGGACTGAACTGCTCGCTCGACTGAAACCGCTCTCTTTCCGAAACTGTCGCGCGCCGATTTTGCAACAGCCGCGCGCGGCGCGTAAAGCCGAAGACGCATGGCCGTCAACACGCAGACGACACAGACAGACGCCCGCGCGCAGGAGCCGGACATTGAGCGCGGCAGTTTCGCTCTCGCCAGTTTCGCGCGCGACGCCTTAAAGGGCGGCCCCTCATCAAGCTGCGACTTCGCCGCGCCGGCCTCGCACACGGTCGGCGCGCCTGTCTCGCGTCTCGTCGTCGCCACTTACAACATACGCTACGCCGTCGGCTCGCACCTCA
>JALZHC010000731.1 GCA_030914105.1 Acidobacteriota bacterium | reverse complement strand
CGACGAGGGCGAGCAGGAAGACGATGGCGGCGAGCGTCAAGGGGTCTGTAGCCGAGACGCCGTAGAGCAGGCTCGACATCAGGCGCGTTAAGGCGAGCGCGCCCAGAAGCCCCGCGCCGATGCCCGCGAGCGTGAGCAGCAAGCCCTGCCTGAGTATGAGCATCAGGACGCGTCGGGGCTGCGCGCCCAAGGCCATCCTCAGACCGATCTCGTGCGTCCGCAGCGTCACCGCGTAGTTCATCACGCCGAAGATGCCGACCGCGGCGAGGAGCGTCGCCAGGCCCGCGAAGAGTCCGAGCAGGAGCATGGTGAAGCGCGCGCGCGCGACCCTCTCGGCCAACACCTGCCGCATCGTCCGCACGTCGGAGACTGGCTGTTCGGGGTCGAGCGAGCTGATGACGCGCCGCGCCGCCGGGGCCATCTCCGCCGGGTCGCCGCTGGTGCGTATGACGAGCGTCATGAACTCGTAGGTCAGCTCCGGGTGCGGGAAGTAGACGGTCGGCTGCGCCTCGTCTGTGAGGCTGTCGTAACGCGCGTCGCCGACGACGCCGATGATCTCGGTCGGGTTCGGCTTGTCGAACATCACGACGGCGATGCGCTTGCCGAGCGGGTCTTCGCCGGGGAAGTACTGCCGCGCCAGCGACTCGCTGATGATGATGACGTGGCGAGCCTCCGAGTCTTCCTGCTCCGTGAAGGTGCGACCGCGCAGGACGGGGATGCCCATCGTGCCGAAGTATGCCGCGTCGGCCACGCGCACGTTGGTCGAAGGCCCCTGTCCCGGCGGCGGCGGGGGCTGCCCCTCGATGGTGAAGCCGGTGCCGGAGCCAAGCCCGCCGTAGAGCGGAAGGAAGTTGACCATCCCCGCGCCGCGCACGCCCGGCAGCGCACGCACGCGCTCCAGAGCCTGCCGGAAGAACGCGACCACCTGCGGGTCTGTCTTGTACTTGCTGTCGGGCAGGCGCACGACCAACGTCAGGACGTTCTCCGTGTTGAAGCCCGTGTCAATCCTCTGCAAGCGGATGAAGCTCTTCACCATCAGCCCCGCGCTCGCCAGAAGGATGAGGGCCATGGCAATCTCGACCACTACGAGCACGCTGCGCATGCCGCGGCTGCGCGCGCTCTGCCCGCCCGCGCCCTTGCCGCCCTCCTTGAGCGCGTCGTTGAGGTCGAGGCGCGTCGCTTCGAGCGCGGGCGCGAGTCCGAAGATGATGCCGGTCAGAAGCGAGACGGCCAGCGTCCAGCCGAGCACCGTCAGGTTGAGGCCGACGCCCTGAAGGTTGACGAGGTCGCGCGGGCTGATGGCGACGAGCGCCTTGATGCCCCACCACGCGAGCGCCAGCCCCAGCAGGCTGCCGAGCAATGCCAGGAGCACGCTCTCCGTCAAAAGCTGTCGGACGATGCGCGAGCGGCGCGCGCCCAGGGCCGTCCGCAGCGCGATCTCCTTCTCGCGCGCGGCGGCGCGTGAGAGCAGAAGGTTGGCGACGTTGGCGCACGCGATCAGGAGGACGAAGCCGACCGCGCCGAGCAGAATCCAGAGCACGAGGCGTGCGCTCCCGACGAACTGGTCGCGCACAGGGATGACCTCCGCGCTGTAGTTCTTGTTATAGCGTGGGTCTTCCTCGCCCAAGCGCGACTCGATGGTCTTCAACTCGGTCTCCGCCTGCTGCGGCGCGACGCCGGGCTTCAGGCGTGCCACGACGAGGAGGAAGCGACCGTGCGCGGCTCCGCCCGTGTCGCCCGTCGGCATCGGGAGCGGAATCCATATCTCGGCGGGGCGGCCCGTGCCCGACTTGCTCATGACGTGCCACTGGAAGCTCGCCGGCATGACGCCGACGACCGTGACCGGCCCGCCGTTAAGCGTGATGGTCTTCCCGACGATCTGCGGGTCGCCGCCGAACTTCCTCTGCCAGATGCCATAGCCGAGCACGGCCACGTCGGGCGTGCCGGGCTGCGCGTCCTCTTCGGTCAGCGTGCGCCCCATCAGCGGCTCGACGCCGAGGACGCGGAAGAGCGAAGGGCTGGCGAGCTGGACGGAGACCTCTTCCGGGTCGCCTGTGCCCGTCAGGTTGATGCGCTGGTCGGAGAAGGCGGCCATGCCCTCGTAGCTCTTGCTCTGCTCGCGCCAGGCGAGGAAGTTCGTGCGCGAGGTGTTGTTCTGGTGTCTGCCGCTGGGCGAGACCTCCCAGAGCATGACGAGCCGCTCGGCGTCCTTGTAAGGCAGAGGCCGGAGCAGAAGCTCGTTGACGACAGAGAAGATGGCGGTGTTTGCGCCGATGCCTAAAGCCAGTGTGACGACGGCGACCGCGGTGAAAGCCTTGTGCTTGGCGAGCACGCGCGCGCCGTAGCGTATGTCTTGCAGGAAAGTCTCCATCATTCCGCCCCCTCGAACCCCGTAAGCCGAGTCCCTCACGCTGTCGAAATTGCCGAAGCTCCGCAGCGCCGCCCGCCGCGCCTCTGCAAACGGCATCCCGCGCCTGACGTTCGCCTCCGTCTCCAACTCGACGTGGAGGCGCATCTCCTCGTCTATGTCGCGGATGACGGCCTCGCGCCCCAGCAGCGCGCGCAGGCGAGCCGAAAAAAGGTTGAGCCACCTCATCTCTCTACTCTTCAGCCTGTCTCTCCGCCACGCCTTTTAAGTGGCCTGCCGCACCTTCGCGATGGCGAGGACGAGCCTGTCCCAGCTCGCCTCTTCCGCTTCGAGCTGGCGGCTGCCCGCGCGCGTCAGCGTGTAGAACTTGGCGCGGCGGCCCGTCTCGTTCACCTCCCACTTCGAGGAGACCCAGCCCTTCTGCTCGATGCGGTAAAGCGCAGGGTAGAGCGAGCCTTGCTCGACTTCGAGCATCTCGTCCGACATCTGCCGGATGCGCTGGATGATGCCGTAGCCGTGCAGCGGGCCTAACGAGACGGCCTTCAGGATGAGCATGTCGAGC
>JALZHC010000156.1 GCA_030914105.1 Acidobacteriota bacterium | reverse complement strand
GTGCACACGCTGGCCGTCCTGCCCATTGTCAATCAGAGCGGGGACGCCGGCACCGACTACCTGAGTGAGGGCCTCACGCGCAACCTCTTGGACAAGTTCTCCTACCTGCCGAGGCTCAGGCTCAGGCTGCTGAGCGCCGTCCCGCCCGACAAGAGGGAGAAGGCCGACCTCGCCGGCATCGGCCGCGAGTTGAAGGCCGACGCCGTGCTCGCCGGCCAAATCCTCAAGCAGGGCAACTCGCTGCGCCTCCATCTCAGCCTGCTCGACACGGCCGACGCGTCGCAGACGTGGGACGCCACCTTCGACCTGGACTCGGCCAACGTCTTCGCCCTCCAGGATGACATCACCCGCGAGGTGACTTCAGGACTCGGCCTGTGGCTCGTCGGCGACGAGCGGAGACTCCTGACCAAGCACCAGACCAACAGCCAGGAGGCGCTCGACCTCTACATGCGCGGGCGTTATTACCTGGGCCTGAATAGAGATCGGGAGACGCTCAAGACGGCGATCAGTCTCTTCGAGCGGGCGGTCGAGTTAGACCGCTCCTTCGCCAAGGCGTACTCCGGGCTGGCGGACTGCTACGCATACGCGACCACCGTCGCGTACGGGCCGCTGCCGGACAGGGAGGCGATGGAGAGGGCGCGCTGGAACGCGCGGCTGGCGCTCGAAAGCGACGACTCGCTCGCGGAGACCCACACCTCGGCGGGCATCGTCAGGATGTGGTACTACTCGGATTGGCAGCAGGCGGAGCAGGAGTTCATGCGGGCCATAGAGCTTGACCCGGATTACGCCCCGGCCCATTACTGGTATTCAGCCTTCCTCTCCATATCGGGGCGCTTCGACGAGTCCGTCAAACAGAGCGAGATCGCGAGGAGCCTCGACCCGTACTCCCAGCTCGCCATCATGAACTACGGGCGCGCTCTCTACTTCGCGCGCCGCAGCGACGAGGCCGCCGCGTACTTCCGCAGATTGCTCGAACAGAATCCGGACTTCAAGCCGTATTTGCAGATGATGGGCCTCGTGCTGTTGCAGCAGGGGCGCAGCGACGAGGCCGTGGCGGTGCTCGAAAAGCTTCACTCGCTCGACAAAGCCTGGGGTGCGGCCTCGTTAGGCCATGCCTACGGCAAGGCGGGCCGGCGCGACGACGCGCTGAGGATGCTCAGCGAGCTTGAGCAGGCTCCGGAAGGGACGCCCGCGCCTCCTATCGAGAAGGCCATCGTCTACACCGGCATGGGCGACAGGGACAGAGCCTTCTCGGCGCTCGAAGAGGTTTACAGGGAGCATCCCGGTCGGCTCGTCTTCTTCACGACCGATTCCCTCTACGACGACCTGCGACCCGACCCGCGTTTTGCAGACCTCGCGCGCCGCCTCAACCTCATGCCCTGACCGCCGCCGAGCGTAACGTGGGCGAGGGCCGCCTCCAGCCTTCGGGCCGCGGCCAGCGCGCCGGGACGCCGGCTCGGGTCCGTGTCGAGCAGTTCCGCCACGACCTTGCGCGCCTCTTCGGGGACTCCCCTCCGCAGCTCTCCGAGCGGGAGCGTGCCCGCGCCGTCCGGCGTGCGGCCGGCCAGCAAAAAATATGTGACCGCGCCCAGCGCGTAGAGGTCTTCGGGCAGTCTCGACTGGCCGCGGAAAGCGTCGTCCGCCTCCGGTGCCGCGTAGCCGGGCGTGCCCCACGGCAGGGGGTCGGGCCGGTCAACCGGGCACGCGCCTTCAAAGTCGAGCAGGCGCAGTCCGCCGCCCTTTGCAATGATGACGTTGCCGGGCTTGCAGTCGCGCCAGACCCAACCGACGGCGTGAACGCGCGAGACGAGCCGGGCCAGCTCGGCCCCGCGCCTCAGGGCGGCGGCGACCGCGAGCCTACGCCGCCGCCGCATCAACCAACTGTTGAAGTCCTCGCCCTCGATGAACTCGACGGCGAGGTAGTAGTTCCCCTCTGCCTCGAACGACGAGTAGACGCGCGGCACGCCGATACCCGCGTCGCGCAAAGAGGCGAGGACGCAGCGCTCGTGCCTCACCCTCCAGAAGCCGTCGCGCCCGTCCCAACTGACCTCGCCGTTCCTGCGTCCCTCCTTCAAGACGCAGAGACGCGGTTGCTGCACGCTCAGGTCGAGCGCCTGATAGACACCGCCCTTGCCCCTCTGCGTCAGCGCGCGGAAGGCTTTGAAAGTAGTCCGCAGCGGCGTCGGCGGCGGCGCGGCGGCGCGGCGCGCGCGCGACTGGAGGAAGGGGTCTGTGACCCATTCGGGCGGGGCCGCGTCGTCGCGCTTGTCCGGGACGAGATTACCGTGCGGGTCGCGTAGGGCATAGACGCGCTCGCCGCTCTGGTCTTCGACCTCCATTGACTTGAAAGCGCCGTAGCGGTAGTAGACGCAGCCGACCTCTCGATACCTCGCGTCGAAGGGGACGGCGGGGCCATTCATCCGCCGCGTCAGTCGGTGCAGGCTCCGCGCGAGCGCCACGGCCTCCTCGGTCGTCCGCGGGTAGACGGTCAGGAACTTTCCCACCTGGCTGTAGCCGTAGAACAGGCCGCGGTTGAGCTTGTCGAGTTCGCCGAGCGTGACGGGCGCTTTGTACAGGACGCCGCGGCCGCTCAGCAGCGGGGCGACCGTTTGCAGAACCTTCCCCGCCGTGAGCACGGTCGCCGGGACGTGGAGCTTCCAGCCCTGCTCCGGGTCGCCCGCCGCCGCCTCGCGGCTGTACCTCCAGATCGAATCCTCCGGCCTCACCGGCAGGTAGCGTTCGCAGAGCTCGCCCCACTCCGCCCCGAGCGACCTGCGGAGCGCGCGGCAGTCGCCCGGAAGTTGATTTTGTTGTTCGCTCATCGTCGTGTGTGTGCGCCCGCGAGGAGACACGGGCGGCGTCTCCTCGCGTGACGTGTTCGGATGAAAAGTTCGCTTGCTCTTGGCGGCGTCAGGCGCGCGCTCGTCTACGCGCCGGGCAATCACCCTAGCGGGATCGGGAAGGGCTTGTTCACCGTGCCGTCCGCCGCTTCGGCCAAGCCGAGATCAATCCTGCCGTCCACTCTGTTGGCGGTCGCCGTGGTCGTGGTCGCATCGCACACGGCGTTAGACACGATGTAAGCCCTCAACTGCGGAAGGTAGTCTTGGTCGGTCGGCTTCGGAACCGTCAGACGTTCAAGTTGCGCGGCGTTGTCGGCGAAAAGCGACATATATTGCTTCCACGCGTCAGATGTGATGCCGCCCGTGATGGCAGCCACCGCCGCGTTGCCGATCTGTTTGCCCAGCGTCGGCGGATTCCCATTGATGTTGTCCAAGACCACTGCTGCATTTACCTTCTGGAGATTCTTCAGGATGCTCATGGTTTCGTCCTCCTCGGAGCGGGGTTAAGGGTCGTCCGGTGCGGACAGCCCCGACGCGTTCGCGGGGCTGCCGCGTCTTCGGTCAAGTTTAGCGCGAGGCGAAGTGCGGGCGGAGAATCTCCACCTTCACGGGCGGAGAATGACGAGGGTTGATGCGTTCGGATCGGTCGCCGCGCCTGGCTTTGACGGCAGCCGCCGTTTAAGTCGAAGCGCGCCGCCACGGCCCGGCTTTTTTTACGGGCCGCCGATGGGATTGACGGCGCCCCCGAAAGCGAAATGCAGCAGGTCTGCCATCCCGAAGCGCGCCGACTCCGTGCCCAGCTCGCCGCGTCCGTAGCTCGGATACCAGGCGGGGCCTTTAAGGATCGAGAGGCTGCTGTTCTGAATCAGCCCAACGAGCGTCTCCGCGACGATGCGGCTGCCGACATGGCCGAGCCGGTTGCCTGGCTTCCCGTCCGGCCCGAACCCCTTCAGCTCTGCCTCCTTCAGGATGTAGTACCAGAGCGGCGTCCTCCCCTTGAAGATGGGGGTGCTCAGCAACTCCCCGTGCGGCCCGCTCGCCACCTCCTCAGGCGCTAGAGGCGTTTCGCCGAGCGCCTCGGCCACCTGCTCGCCGGTCGGCAGGCGGAGCGCGAAACCGCGCAGGAGATTGCGGACGGTGATTGATCTTCTTTCGGGCGGCAGGTCTTGGGCGGGGAAGCCAGGTATCTGGTCGAGATGAAAGTCGAAGTTCGTGTCGATCTTTCCGGCCATGTTGATTCCCGTCGGGGCGGGCTTGTGGCCGAGTTCCTCCGGGAAGTCGAAGAAGCGTCTCCAATCAATCACCCAGTCGCTGGGCAGGGCGCTTTTGATGCCGCCGCTGAAGGCCGTCTGGTCGAAAAGCTGGTTCAGCGGCACCCCGAACGGCATGCTCGGCGGCTTCAGTTGCTTCGAGTGGTAGATATTCCACTGGTACTCCTTGCGCACCATGCTGTGGCCGAGGCGGAAGGCGGCGGCGGAGAATTCGAGCGGCATGAAGAGGTCTTCTTTCTTCTCGACCTTAAACCACCGCGGCCCGTCGTCACGCACGGACTTCAGCACGCCCTCGTCCACGATTGTCGGCAGATAGTCGTTAAGGATGAGCCACTGAAAATGGCGGACGACCTCCTCGCGCGCGCGCTCGAAGAGCTTATCCGGCGGGCAGGTGGGGGCAAGCGCGTCCACCACCCTATTGTGAAACTTGATGAAGGCCACGTGGGTCTGCGCGACCGCGAGGTTCTCGTCGTTGCGCGGGTCGCCGATGAGGGCCTGCCCGGTCTGCGGGTCGCGCGGCAGATCGTTATCGAACTTTCCGTCGAAGCCGTCAATGGGTTGCGTCGGGCCGACTTTCAGGCGGGCGGGATTTTTATCATCGTACCATTGCCGACTCTGCTCGTCGCCCGGCCCAGCCCCGTAGAGGCTGTCGAGGTCAATGCTCGGCGAGCGCATGTCCTCTGGCTTGGGCTCTTGCGCGGGCAAGCCCTGGGTGTTGTCGAAAGTGATTTCGTGCGCGATGAACTGACCGAGGTACGTGTAGCCCGAAGGGATCGTCGAATCGCCTGGCGCGACGACCGCCGCCCCCTGACAGTATTTCTCCGCGTCGTTCATGCACAGACCCAACTGGGTCAGGGCGCTGATCATCTCCCCCTGGTCTGCGGCGGTCAGGCCCATCGCCGGCGTCGCAAACATCCTCCCGAACTTGAAGGCCGGGCACGACGCCGGCTTGGCTGGCTCCGTCGCCCCCGGGAGGGCTTGACCGTCGGCGGACAAATAATCGGGTTCTTCAAAGACTTCTTCATTGAGGATGTAATAAGCGGTTCTCATCCCGTGCCTCCGCATTCGCTTACCTCCTTTGCGTGGGCGACGAAAAACTCGGTCGCGCGATTTCGGGCAGGGCGTCCGCCGGGCGTCGACGAAGGGTGCGGGTTGGGGCTTCGCCCGGCGGCCATACCGTACAAGATTCCGTTTCGAGCGCCGCCCGTTCTTTAGCGCGACGCATCCGTCTCTCTAGACGGTTAACGCCCTGAATGAATTTGAAGTCTATCACGCGAAGTTGACGGTCGAAGGCCGAGGGCGCGGGCATTCGGTTCGGCGGGCGGTGTGACAAAATCGCAGTCGAGCGACTGCTTTTTTTCATCCGCGGGTTGGCGCTGAGGCGATTCGTGCTGATGAAGGCGGTGATAACGCCAGCGGCGAGTTTCGAGCGGCCTAGCCTCTCCGCAGCCCTTTATAGGACGATGGCCGCGGCCTTGCGTAGTTCGCAGAGGGAGTTGCGCCCACGGAAGGCTTATGTTTCCGGTGCGGAAATTTTATCCTTCCATAAGCTCGATTTGGGTGACATAATGGCGCTTCCACCCACCCAAAACGGAAATCTTATGGTTCCAGTGCCGGAAGGGTAACGGGAATAAGAACAATTTTTGATTTGCGATTGATGAACAGATCGCCACCCTCATTCTCTCCAAATCAAAAATCAAAAATCGCAGATCAAAAATAATGAGGGACTGGATTGCGCTTAACATGACGCCGGGCGTAGGCCCGCGCGCGGCGGCGCGTCTGCTCGAACGTTTCGGCTCGGCGGAGGGCGTGTTCGGGGCTTTGCGTTCGGAGCTTGAGCGTCTGCGTTTGAGGCCCGAAGCGGTCGAGTCAATCGCGCTGCGCGACCGACACGAGGAGGCCGCGCGCGAGCTTGAGCGCGTGCGCGAGCTGGAGGGCGCGGACGTGCTCGTCCTTGACGACGGCGCGTACCCGCAGCTCCTGCGCGAGATTCCAGACCCGCCCATCACGCTCTACGTGCGCGGGCGCTGGGCCGAGTGCCTCGAAGCGCCCTGCGTCGCCGTCGTCGGTTCGCGCCGCTCTTCGACCTACGGGCAGAACGTGGCGCTCAGCCTCGCACGCGACCTGGCCTCGCGCGGCGTGACCATCGTTTCGGGGCTGGCGCGCGGCATTGACGCCGCCGCGCACCGCGGCGCGCTCGAAGCCGGCGGGCGAACGGTGGCCGTGCTCGGCACGGGGCTTGATGAAGTTTATCCGCGCGACCATCGCCGCCTCGCCGCCGAGATTCTGGAAAAGGGCGGCGCGCTCGTCACGCAGTTCCCTCTGGGCACTCCGCCGGTCGCCGAGAACTTTCCTTACCGCAACCGAATCATCAGCGGGTTGAGTTTAGGCGTGGTCGTCGTCGAGGCCGCGGAGAACTCCGGCTCGCTCATCACTGCGCGCCTCGCGCTTGAGCAGGGCCGCGAGGTCTACGCCGTGCCCGGCAACATCACCTCGCGCAACTCCTTCGGCTCGAACTACCTCATCAAGGGCGCGGGCGCGAAGCTCGTGCAGGCATGGCAGGACGTGGCCGCGGAGTTCCCGCCCGACATCGCGGCGACGCTTTTGCCGCCTGAGCCGAGGAAGGGAAACAAACGAAGTGACGCCGACGCGCCCCTGCCCGCAGACCTCTCGGACACAGAGCGCGCCGTTCTGAAGTTGATCTCGGCGGACGACCCCGCGCACATCGACGCGCTCGCCGAGTCGAGCGGACTCGCGGTGCAGGAGCTTTCGGGCCTGCTGCTCGCGCTGGAGATGCGCGAGCTGATACGGCAGCTTCCGGGCAGGTGCTTCGTCAGGAAGCTGTAGACGCCAGCGCCGTCCGCCAGTCGTGCTGTCAAAGGGTAATCGCGGCACGGCAGAGCCTATTCAATCTTGAGCGTGGAGCACGGGGTTATTCACCGCAGAGGCGCAGAGTTCGCAGAGTTAGCGCAGAGGCTTGAGCGGTCATCACTCTCAGCGCCCCCTCTGCGCCCTCTGCGCCTCTGCGTTGAACTTCAACTCGCTCTAAGCCCAAGAATGGATAGACCCTGGCGGCACGGGGTAAGGCGTTGATTTTAAGGCGGCAAAACGGCTCGGCGCGGGCAAGCCGGGCGGCACGGTTGTGCATCTAAGTGACAACCCGATTTGCATCTGGGGGAGAAATAGAGAATAGTAGAAAAAGGTTAACAAACGGTCGAACGTGCCTGGGTCGATAGGGTCGCCGCTCCTTGAAACGGGCGGG
>JALZHC010000730.1 GCA_030914105.1 Acidobacteriota bacterium | reverse complement strand
CTTTTGAAGTCCGGCGCGCGGCGCGGCGCGTCGTCTCGGCGGTCGCGCCGACGGCACTCTTCGCCGCGCCTGCCCCTGCGCGCGCGAGCTTCTTGTTCTCGCGTGCGGCGGATTCGGCGGTGCGCTTCGTAGAGCTATCGGGGCGGATCATTCCGCCCGCCGTCGGGCTGACGGCGGCGACCGCGTCGGCGGTCGTGTCGAGCGCGGAGACGCCCGCGTCCGCGGCCTGCTCACCCGCCTGCCCGACCAGACGCGCGGCGCTGTCAATGACCTCGCTCACGACCTTGCGCGCCGTGTCGAGCACGCCGCCACTCTCCTTCTTCGCCATGTCATCCCTCCTTAAGAATTTTTGATTTAGGCGTTCAGCACTCAGCACTCAGCTTTTACGCACCGGCAAGCCGCCTGCTCCAAAAAGTGGGTCGGCCTTCGGCAGAAGAAAAAGCTGAAAGCTGAGCGCTGATAGCTCTTAAATCGCAAATCAAAATCGCAATCACCCGCGCGCGCCGTGCGTCGAGCTGGTGGTGAGCGAGTTGGGCGCGTCGAGGTTCGCGCCGTCGTCCACGCCGACGCCGAGGCGGTCAACCAGCTCGCCGCCGAGCCAGCCCGTCGCGCCCGCCAGCAGGAAGGCCGCGAACGAGAGGATGAGCGCCGTCACCGTCGGCTCGTGCGTGAGCGCGAGGGCCGGCGCGCTGTAGCGCAGCCAGAGGCTCACGGCGAACAGGATGAGCACGAAGACGTTGCCGACGCCGTGCAGCATGCCGACCGACTTGGCGCGCGTGCCCTGCGGGATGGCGAGGTAGTCAATCAGCCCGAACGGCGCGGCGAGGAGTCCGCCGATGATTCCGGCGGCGATCATCCAGAACGAGACGACGGAGAGCGTATTCTTCGTCGTCGCATCTGAGACGAACAGGTAGACGATGTCGAAGATGACCGCCGTCGAGAGCAGCCCGAACGGAAACGGGATCAACATCTGGTGAATCGGGTGTCCTAAAGCCTTGGCCCTGCTTTCCATCTTTCCTCCTCCTTACCCCACAGACACTTTGTGACCTTTGAGAGCAGCCCCGCGGCCTCTGTGGTTAAATTCGGACTTCTGTAACCACAGAGGCCACGAAGGATTTCACGGAGGTCACAAAGGGCCGTGACCTGACAGCTATTCCGCTTACAGTTTTCCTCCTTTATCTAACCCCAAAGATTTGTCCGCGAGGTGGCGTAAATCTTGCGGTGACGTTGCGAAGCGGCAGGCCCGTCGGCGGAGAAATTTAGCGCGACCGCGGCGCGGGGTTTGTGTTGTAATGTGTCCACGCGAAAATCCAGACGCGCCGAAGGAGGGCAAGGACTGATGGGCGAGACGAGACCCGACGAGACCGAGGACAAGGCGGAGCTTCAGCGACAGATGGAGGACGCGCGCGAGTCAATCAGCGAGACCGTGGCCGAGATCAAGTCGGTCGTCGCGCACCAGTACGAGGAGGTGAAAGAAAAGGTCGAGACGGTGAAGGCCGAGGTCGGCGAGGTGCTCGACTGGCGCACGGAGTTCGAGCGCAACCCTCTGGTCTGGGGCGCGGGCGCGGTCTCCGTCGGCATCCTCATCGGCTTCGGGATCGCGCGCGCGCTCGACGACGAAGACGAGCCGAAGCGACGCGGCAGGCGCGGGCCGAGCAAAGGCGAGAAGGTCGTCGCGGAGCTTGGCGGCTTCGCCGACGCAGTGTTGCCGACCATCTCCGCGAAGGTCAAAGAGCTGTTCGGCCTCGACCTCGACGCATACCTCCGAGCTGCGCACGAAGAGCGGCGGCCCGCGCGCAAGCGAGTCGCGAAGAAAGCCGGCGCGAAGAAACGCGCGGCCAAGCCGCACGGCGGCGGCAAGTCTTCGACGCGCAAGCGCGGCGCGGGCCGACGGAGCCGCGAGCGATAGTGAGCGGGTCTGAAGCAGTAGCCCGACCGGGAGGGAGGGCGTCACAGGCCGCAACGTCAACGCCCTCCCTCATGGTCGGGCTACTGCCTGGAGCACTTGCCAACGCGCGCGGTCGCGTCTAAATTTTTGTCGAAGGTAAATCCCGACGGCGCGTCTTCGAGCCGTCAGTTCCACGCCATTAACCTGCCGGTCTTTTCAGGAGGGAATTTTCGATGAGGCTGATACGCGTTCTCTGTGTGTTGTTGTGCGTCCAGGCGGTCGCGCTGGCCGACCTGAAGGTGACGAGGAAGAACGGTGCGGGCGGCTACGAGGGCCAGAGCACCATCTACATCAAGGGGCAGCGCCAGCGCACCGAGTCGCCGGCGATGACCACCATCCAGCAGTGCGACCTCCACCGCACGATTCAAATCAACGACCGTACAAAGATGTACTTCATCCAGCCCGACGATGCGGCGCAGGCATCCGATGCGTCTTCGCCCGCGGCCTCCGCGCCGCAAGCGCCGGCGCAGACTCGACGCGGCGCGGTCGTCACGGTCACGGAAACCATCGTCGACACGGGCGAGCGCAAGCAGATGTTCGGCTTCAACGCGCGCCACATCAAGACCACCAACGTCATTGACGCGCCGCCCGAAGCCTGCAACCCCGGCCACACCGAGAGCGAATCGGACGGCTGGTACATAGACCTCGCCGCCGGCTTCAGTTGCGACACAGACCGGCCCACGCCTCCGCCCTCGCGCCGCGCGCGCCCCGACTGTGCAGACCAGTACCGCACGCGCCGCACGGGCGCGGGCCGCCTCGGCTTCCCCGTCATGGTCAGGACGACTTACAGGCACAGCGGCCAGGGCGGCGACGACGCGATGGGCGGCAGCTTCACGAGCACTTTGGAGGCCACAGACATCTCGACCGTCACGCTCGACCAGTCGCTCTTCGAGATTCCGGCCGGCTACCAGCAGGCCGCGAGCATGATGGAGCTGATGATGGGGCCGGGCAGCATGACGGGCGCGGCGGGCATGAACATACCCGGC
>JALZHC010000155.1 GCA_030914105.1 Acidobacteriota bacterium | reverse complement strand
ACCTTCTCCTGCACGTGCCAGAGACGGCAGTTGGTCTCCGCGAGCATGGCGAAAATCTCGCCGACGCTGCCACGGATGTCCGCGATCTCGTTCCCTTCCTTCTTGTAGACCTTGTTGGCGGCGAAGGTAATGCGCGCCGCGGGGATGTCGCCCGCGATGGCCGCCCCGACGAACTCGTCTATCTCGTCGCGGAGCTGCTCTTCCTGCGCCGCGAGGGTGCGCAGGCGCTCCGGCTCTTCGCTGTGCCACTGCTTGAGCTTCACGGTCACCAGCTTGTCGCACAGCGTTCCGAGTGTCTCAGCCATCAATCAGCCTCCCGCAATCTGGGAATACGATAACGAAACTCTCCGGCAAGTATGCCAGCTTGCGCGCCGGAATTGAATCCGCGCGGACTTTACCCGGCCCGGCCCGCGGTAGTAATTTATAAGCACATCGCAAATAAACTGCGGACGCCCGGAAGAGCTTTGAGCACGGCGGCGTGTGCCCGGCGGACGCCGCGCGCGCCGGACGCGTTAACGAAGAAGGGCTTCGGGCGAGAACGAATAAGGGAGGAGACCGAATGAGCGAGAAGGCGGAGAGGACGGAAGACCGTCTGGCAGATTTCACGAGGGACAGGCGCATCCTCCTGCTCTCTCTGATGGCGGTCGTCATCGGGTGCGTCAGCGCCTTCGTCGCATACGCGCTTGTCTGGCTCATCTCGGTCATCACAGGGCTGGCCTTCTACCAGAGCTTCTCCGCGCAGATGCTCTCGCCCGACCGCAACACGCTCGGCATCTTCGTCATCATCGTGCCGGTTCTGGGCGGACTCGTCATCGGCCTGTTGGCGCGCTACGGCTCCGAGAAGATACGCGGCCACGGCATTCCCGAAGCTTTGGAAGCCATACTCTTCGGGCGCAGCCGCATGTCGCCGAAGGTAGCAATCCTGAAGCCACTCTCTTCGGCCATCTCCATCGGCACGGGCGGGCCTTTCGGCGCTGAAGGGCCGATCATCATGACGGGCGGCGCGGTCGGCTCGCTCTTCGCGCAGATGTTCCACCTCTCGTCGGCAGAGCGACGCACGCTCCTCGTCGCGGGCGCAGCCGCCGGCATGGCGGCCATCTTCGACGCGCCGGTTTCGGCAGTGCTCCTCGCCGTCGAGCTCCTTCTGTTCGAGTGGCGACCGCGCTCCTTCATCCCCGTGACGGTCGCTTCGGTGATGGCCGCAGTCTTGCGCGTGCCTCTGCTCGGCGCGGGGCCGATCTTCCCCGTACATCAGCACAACGCGCTCGGCGCGGAAGGCTTGTTCATCACGCTTCTGGTCGGCATCGCCGCGGGGCTGGCGTCGGGACTTCTGACGGCGCTCGTCTACGGCTTCGAGGACTTGTTCGAGCGCCTGCCGATCCACTGGATGTGGTGGCCCGCAATCGGCGGGCTGTTCGTCGGCCTCGGCGGCTACTTCGACCCGCGCGTGCTCGGCGTCGGCTACGGCACGATCCACTCTCTGCTCGCCGGCGAGGTCGTCGGCGCGGCCCTCATCGGCCTGCTCATCGGCAAGTCGCTCGTCTGGTCTGTGGCTCTGGGTTCGGGCACTTCGGGCGGCGTGCTCGCGCCGCTGTTGATGATGGGCGGCGCTTTGGGCGCGCTGGCGTCGCGCTTCACGCCCGTCGGCGACGCGGGCCTGTGGGCGACCATCGGCATGGCGGCGATGATGGGCGGCACGATGCGCTCGCCCCTGACCGCGATGGTCTTCACGCTCGAACTCACCTCCGACTTCCAGCTCTTCCCCGCGCTTCTGGTCAGTTGCGTCGCGGCCTACGCCGTGACGGTCTTGCTGCTGCGCCGCTCGATCCTCACCGAGAAGGTCGCGCGGCGCGGCTACCACATCACGCGCGAGTACAGCGTTGACCCGCTCTCCGTGCTCCGCGTCGGCGAGGTGATGGACACGGAGCCTCCGTTCGTGCCGGCCTCGATGAAGGTGGGCGAACTCTCCGACCGCATCGCCCAACGCGACCCGCGCCTCTCACGTCGACAAGCCGTCGCCGTCGTTGACGACGAAGGGAAACTCGCCGGCATCATCACGCGCGGCGACGTTCTGCGCGCCATCGAGCAGGGCGCGGACGGCAACACCACCGTGCTCGACGCGGGCACGCGCCGCCTCATCGTCGCCTAC
Source organism: Acidobacteriota bacterium (assembly GCA_030914105.1). GTDB lineage: Bacteria > Acidobacteriota > Blastocatellia > Pyrinomonadales > Pyrinomonadaceae > QHXN01. The sequence goes on along the minus strand of JALZHC010000155.1, from coordinate 5,234 downwards.
CCGGACGAGTTGCTGGGTGAGGCCGTCACCAAGATGCTCCGCCACGACATCGGTCGCCTCCCCGTCGTCACGCGCGAAGACCCGCGCCGCCTCGTCGGCTACCTGGGCCGCGCCTCGGTCATGGCCGCGCGCCTCCGACGCCTCGAAGAGGAGCAGGTGCGCGAGCAGGGCATCGTCTTCAACGCGTCCTGAAGGCTTCGGCATGGCCTCTTGGCCGTTCAGTTGCTAAACTGGCCCAGCGTTCAGGAGGATTTTATGTCCATAGAAGTCATCAACGTCGAGGTTGACTCCGAAGCGGCACGCGTCTTCAACTCTGCCTCCGCCGAAGAGCGCGAGAAGCTTCAAGTCCTGCTCGGCATCTGGCTTAAAGAATTCGCCAGGGCTGACGCAGCTTCTCTTAAAGAGACGATGGACGAGATCAGCCGCAAGGCGCAGAGTAGAGGACTGACGCCGGAGATTCTGAACTCGATACTTGAGGAAGAGTAACTTGCGCTCCGTTCTCGACACTAACGTCATCGTCAGCGCGGTCTTGCTCAAAGAATCCATCCCTCGACAGGCTTTCGACAAAGCGCTTAAAGAAGGCAAGGTTCTAATTTCCGCCCCCGTACTGCTCGAACTCGCCGAAGTCCTCCCGCGAGAAGCTCGACAAGTATTTGCTCGAAGATGAGCGAATGCGCTTTCTCGTTGCGTTACTCAGAGAGGCCGAGTTAGTCGAGATTACGGAGACAGTCACCGACTGTCGGGATGCGAAGGACAACAAGTTTCTGGAGTTGGCCCTCAGCGGCGAAGCCGATTACATAGTGAGCGGAGACGAAGACCTGCTCATCCTCAGCCCCTTCCGCGGCATATCGATTCTAACGCCGCGAGAGTTTCTGGCCGCCTCATCAAAATAGAAAGCCGAACCACGATTCGCAGCCGCGCCTCACGTGATATACTGCCCCCTCGTTTCACGCCCGGACACGAAGTCCGCAACACTCTTGGCCGAAGCACCGAACCCATGAAAGCAGAAGACACGACAGATGCTCTGACCGGCACAGTGAAGGGGCCGGGCGAGCGCCCGCACGAGTTCCTCTTCATCACCGCCGACCAGGTGCGCGCGCGCGTCGGCGAGTTCGTCTACTACACGGCGCGCGACGGCCAGGAGGAGCGCCGCATCATCGGCAACGTCACGGGCCGACGCCTGGTGCGCAACCTCCCCGACACCTTCCTCTCCGACCCCGAAACGCCGCCCGCGCTCGTCTCCTCGCTCATCGGGCTGGACGGCGACGGCTGCGAGCTCTACGAGGTCACGGTCGAAACGGTCGGCTACTTCCACAAAGGACTCGGCGACTTCGTCAACCCGCGCATCCCTCCGCGACCGGGCGACCCGGTCTTTCTCGCCTCCTCGCAGACGCTCTCCGACTGCCTCAGCCCACGCCACGCGGGCGAGACAGGCTCGGCTCACGTCGGCAGCCTCTTGACGCGCGAGGCGGGCGAAGTGCCCGTCGTGCTCTCGATCAAAGATGTCGTCGCCACACACCTCGCCATCCTCGCCTCGACCGGCGCGGGCAAGAGCTACACGGCGGGCGTGCTCGTCGAAGAGTTGATGCGCCCTTACAACCGCGCCGCCGTCCTCGTCGTCGATCCGCACGGCGAGTACGACACGCTGCGCTCCATCGAAGAGGACGCACGCTTCCGTGAAGAGCGCGAAGGCTATCGCCCCGAAGTCAAAATCTTTACGCACGAGCGCGTCAAGGTTCGCTTCTCTTCGCTGACCGAAGCCGACATCAAATACCTCCTGCCCGAAGGCACCTCCGACAAGATGCTCCACTTCCTCTCGCAGGCGTTCCGGCAGTTGACGGCCACGCGGCAGAACGAGCTTTGGGGCTACCACGACCTGCGCGACGAGGTGAAGGCGCAGAAGTACGAGGGGAGCGAGCGCAACGAGTCCTCGAACGCAAGCTCCATCGAGGGCCTTCTCTGGCGTCTCGACTCGCGGTTTGATAAGCCGAATTCCATCTTCTCCGACAGCGAGCACATCCCGCTCGCCGACCTCTTCCGACCGGGCCGCTGCACAGTCCTCCAACTCTCCGACATCGAGCAGAACGAGCAGCAGGTCGTCGTCGCCACGCTCCTGCGCCGCGTCAACAAGGCGCGCATGGCGACCGTCCGCGGCGAGGCTCTTCCGGGCAGCGACAACGAGCTTCGCTACCCCGTCTTCACACTCCTCGAAGAAGCGCACCGCTTCGCGCCTGCCGGACAGACCGTAGTCTCTACAAATATTCTCAAACAGATTCTCTCCGAAGGCCGCAAGTTCGGCGTCGGCATCGGCCTCATCACGCAGCGTCCCGGCAAATTAGATCAAGACGTGCTCTCGCAGTGCATGACGCAGGTCATCATGCGCATCGTCAACCCCATCGACCAGGACACCGTCGCCAAGTCGGTCGAAGGCGCAGGCCGACAGCTCCTACAGGAACTCCCCGCCCTCACCAAAGGCCAGGCCGTCATCTCCGGCGTCGGCGTCAACACGCCCGTCATGTGCCGCGTCCGCGAGCGCATCACCAAACACGGCGGCGAGACCTTCGACGCCCCCTCCGAATGGGCGCGCTGGCACACCAAAGAAGAACGCGAACACCGCGAACAGGACACCGCCGTCCTCGCCTCGCCCAAACCCACCAAGAAGGTCGAGAAGATTCGCGGCTTCCAGATTTGAGGAAAACCTATGTCATCCTCATCAACAACCGAAGCAACAACCGAAGCAACTCCAGCTTTCATCTGCGATTGCGACGAAAAGGTACGTTCCGCTTGCAAAGGATTATCCTTCTATAGAGCGTATGAGAATAAGCAATATTGCGTGCTTCACTATCCTGGTAAAGAGAAAAGTATTGCCTTCGCAGAAGCCCTGAAAAAAAAGCTTGATGCCGAAGACTTTAATTTTAGAGGAGTGCGGTTTACCGATGCAGTAAATTTCAGGAAATTTACATTTACAAAACCTGTAAGCTTTGTCAATGCAATATTCGAAAAGGGGGCAAACTTCCGCAGCGCTACCTTTAGTGGAACGGCAAACTTCGTACACGCTACATTTAGTGCTACCGCTAATTTCGATAAAGCTATCTTCAGTGGGCCGGTGTATTTCGTCTCCATGACATTCGGTAAGGAAGTAAGGTTCAATTTAGCTACTTTTAATGATGAAGTCAGATTTGTTGGCGAGGAAGAAAAAATAGTTTTTAGCGAGGAATCATCTTTACTTCTCAATTACGCCAGAATGGAACATCCTAATCGTATCTCTTTTCACACAGTCAGGCTCCGCCCTCACTGGTTCACGAACGTGGACGCGCGCGAGTTCGAGTTCATAAATGTGACCTGGGATTGGCGACATATCACTACCCGGAAAGAAATCAAATATGCAGAACAGGTAATTGGCTCACCAGCTCATACTGTGTTTTCAATAGCCTGCCGGAATCTCGCGGTCAACGCCGAGGAGAATCACCGCTACGAGGAGGCGTCGAGGTTTCGTTACATGGCGATGGACGCGCGGCGTTTGGAGCGTTGGCGCGGGTTCGCGTTCTGGACGCTGGGGTGGTGGTATTGGGTGGCGAGCGGGTATGGCGAGAGAGTGTGGCGGGCGTTCGTGGCGCTGATTGGGATTTGGCTTCTGGCAGCCGCGCTGTACACGCGGGTCGGGTTCGCGCGTTGGGAGCCGAGGGTTGCGACGGAGAAGGAGGCGGCGGAGGCGAGGCGCGATGAGGTGGGGGAGCCGTTAAGAGTGCCGCGCGCGCTCACGTACAGCCTGGGCGTGATGACTTTGCAGAAGCCTGAGCCGCGACCGGCGACGAACGCCGCGCAGAGTCTCGTTATGCTCGAAACCATCCTCGGCCCCGTGCAGGCCGCGTTGCTGGCGCTCGCCATCCGGCGGAAGTTCATGCGTTGACCCATAGACGGCGAGGCCGCGCGCGACGCCCACCCAAGCACACGCGCGGCCTCCTGCGCCCCGGCCCTTTGAGCGCGGGGCGGCGGCACAGTCTTCCCCAAGAGAGACGCGCCGGCACTTACTCGGAAACTAGAATGCCTTTCTCCATGAGGCTCCTGTGGTATCCTGCGCGGGTTCGTGTCTTTGAAAACTAGGGCAACGGGACAGATGCGTAGCGCGGCTCACCCTCAAAGGAGTGTTGAGCATCGCCGTTGAGCATGAGAGGTTCATACTCACGGCGAATTGGTTACGCAGCGACATTCTAACCGAAGTTTCGGTTAGGGGCAAGCTTTATCTGTCGGGAGGAAACTCCTGATGGCGAGGGGAGCGCGTCTCAAGCCGAAACGTCTTGCCCAAAAGCTCGTCCAGATTCGGACGAGGCTCGGCCTTTCCCAGAACGAGTTAATCAGGGAGCTTCAAGTAGACCTCACTCAAAACCGGATTTCGGAATACGAAACGGACAAGGGAGAGCCGCCGCTGCCTGTTCTTTTGAGGTACGCGCGTCTCGCAGGGATTTGCGTGGACTTGCTGATTGACGACGAGCTTGATCTGCCCGACAAGCTGCCTGCCAGGCCGAAGCACAGTCGGCAGTGAATTCTTCGTCGGGCTGAGGCGAGGGTAAAAAGGGGAAGAGGGGAAAGGCGAAAGGGAGAAGGAGCGGCGCAGGGTAGCGTCACGTCCTTTGCCCTTTGACCTTTCCCCTCTTCCCCTTTTCTGCGGCGCGGCGCAGTCGGGTGGCAGCGCGCGCTGGCTTAGGGTTAGTTGTTGATTCGGGTTACTCGGTGATGTGGATTTCCTCCTGGACGTGCGGGCGGCGGACGAAGGCCCAGGCGACGCAGATGCAGGCCGCGATGGCCGCGATGATCGCCACCCAGAGGTGGTTCGTGCCCGACCACATATCGAGCCTGCCGTTCCCATCCTTGGCCCCAAGAAACAGCATCAGTTGCCAGAGGCCGAGTGCGAAGGCGAGCAAACCCACGACCCAGAGCAGGGTGTCCGTCATGCTTTTCATAGCCAAACCTCCTGGCTTGAAGGCGTGCACAGTGATTCGCTTAATCGTCGGAAGCTTTGAGCCGGGGCGCTCGGTCGGGCGGGCGTGTGTTCCGGCGGGCGGCGAGCCTCGCGGACTCTCTGTCGGGGCCGCGGGCTGCTCGGCGCGCCTGGAAGTTGCGCGCGCCGCTGTAGCGTGCCGGCTCGGACTGCTGCCGGCATTATACGCCTTTCCGCGCGGCGCGGAAGAGGAATTACGCCCGGCGCGACCGTGCCGACCACGTCGGCCCTCGGC
>JALZHC010000729.1 GCA_030914105.1 Acidobacteriota bacterium | reverse complement strand
CACTCTCCGGCGAGAGCATGCGTGGTCGCCACCTGACCGAAGACGCCGTCATCGTCGCCGAAGAGCTGATGCCCTCGACGCTCGCCGAGCTGGACTTCGCGCGCATCAAGGCGGTTGCGACCGATGTCGGCGGCTGGACTTCGCACACGGCCATCATCGCGCGGGGCCTCGGCATACCCGCGGTCGTCGGGCTGCGCGACTTCTACCGCGCCGCGCGCACGGGCGACACGGCGGTCATTGACGCGCGCACGGGCGAAGTCGTCCTGCATCCTGCGCCCGCGACGCTTGAGGGCTTCGTCGCGGAGAAGCCTTCGGCGGCGGAGTCGGCGGCGCGCGCGGCCCCGGCTGAAGAGTTGGGGGAGCCTCCGCGGACGCGCGACGGCGTCGAGGTCGTCTTGCGTGCGAACGTCGAGCTGCCGGTCGAGTACGAGTGGGTGAACCGCTACGGCGCGCGCGGCATCGGTCTGTTCCGCTCGGAGTTTCTGCTGACGCACCGCGGCGCGCTCCCCAGCGAGGAGGAGCAGCGCGCAGCCTACGAGCGCCTCTCGCGCATCGGCGGGCGCGACGGCGTCGCCGTGCGCCTCTTCGACCTCGGCGGCGACAAGATGACGGCCACGCGTCTCGACGCGGGCGAGGAGCGCAACCCCGCGCTCGGCCTGCGCGCGATACGCTTCTGCCTGCGGCGCGAGGAGGTTCTGCGCACGCAGGCGCGCGCCGTGCTCCGCGCAGCCGCGCGCGGGCGCGTCGACCTCGTGCTGCCGATGGTCTCCGACATCACGGACGTGCGGCGCGCGCGGGCCGTGGTGGACGAGGAGCGCGCGCGGCTTGAAAGCGAAGGGCGCGAGGTCGGGCGCGTGAGAGTCGGCGCGATGATCGAAGTGCCGGCGGCTGTGCTCGTCGCCGAGAAGCTGGCGCGCGAGGTTGACTTCTTCAGCCTGGGGACGAACGACCTCGTGCAGTATACGCTCGCCGTTGACCGCGGCAACGAGGAGGTGGCCGGCTGGTTCCGCTCGCTCCACCCCGCGGTCTTGCAGAGCGTGCGGCGCGCGCTCGAAGCGGCGCGCGGGGCAGGGATTCCGGCGGTCGTCTGCGGCGAGATGGCTTCGTCGCCCGCCTACGCCGCGGTGCTCGTCGGCCTCGGCGCGCGCGAGCTGAGCATGGCCCCGACTTCGATCCCGCGCGTGCGCCGCACGGTCGCGGGTCTGGAGCAGGAGGAGTTGGCGCGCATGGCGAGCGAGTGCCTCGACTGCGCGACCGCCGACGACGTGGAAGAGCTTGTGCGCGCCCGCCTCGGCCAGCGCTGGCCGGCTCTTTTCCCGAAAGAAACCTTGCCTCCGCCGAAAAGCAAAGGGTAGAATCGAAGTGCGGGCCGCCGAGGGCGGCCGAACGCGCGCCCGCTTCTTTGACCTTTTTCCGACCCTGCTCCCGACGCCTGAGAGAAACGCTCACGGCAAACAGCTTCGACAAACGAAACGGCGCGCCGCAAGTTCGTCCGGTCAGGGCCAGCGCAGTGCAGAACTCCGCAACGCCGAACGCGGAACTGGAAGGCAAGTTAGCTTCAGTTCCTCGTTCCGAGTTCGTCTTTAACAAATCAAGGGGTATAGTCTCCGAGCGAGGCCGTTTCTAGGCCGCCGTGCCCGGCGGTCGGCTTCGCACGCAGACAAGCAAGGAAGAGTGCTCGTATGAAGAAGTTCTTTTTTGCCGCCGCACTCGCGCTGGCCGTCTGCGTGACGTGCGCGCGCGCGTCGGGCTTCCAGTCCGACGGCGTCCGCGTCGGCCCCGCGGCGGAGGAGAAGTCTGCGGGCGACGCCTCCGCGCCCGCGCCGAAGAAGGGCGACAAGCAAGCGCGCCCGCCCGCCGACTCGAAGAGCGAGCGCCGGGAGGACGCGTCGAAGAAGCCCGCGGAGCGCCGCGACGCCGACAGGGCCGAAGGCGAGCGCGTCTCGGAAAAGTCGCAGAACCCTTCGACGCTCTCGACCGCCTCGGCCACGACCGCAGGCAACGCCGCCAGCCCTTCCGCGACGAGCGACGCGCCGCCGAAGCCCTCCGCCCCCGCGCCCGTCCCCGTTAACACATCGGCGGGCGCGACGCCCGCGGGCGCAAGCCCCTCTGCCGTGACGCCCGCCGAGCCGCTCACCAGCGTCTACCGCGTCGGCATCGGCGACGTGCTCGACATACGGCTCTTAAACGACAAAGACCCGCGGCAGTCCACGCTCTACACGGTGCTCGCCGGAGGCGCGCTCGAATACCCTTTGCTTCACGACCCCGTCACGGTCGCCGGCATGACGACCGAAGAGCTCTCAGCGCAGCTCATCGCGGAGCTGCGCCACCGAGGCATCTTCCAGCACCCGCAAGTTCGTGTCAGCGTGCGCGAGTATGCGAGCCACACTGTGCTCGTCAGCGGGCTGGTCGGCGACCCCGGCACGAAAATTTTAAGGCGCGAGGCCATCCCGCTCTACGTCATCGTCGCCGAGGCGCAGCCGAAGCCCGAAGCGGGCCGCGCCGTCGTCATCTCGCACGCGACGGGCAAGGCGACGAACGTTGACCTCAACGACGCGGCGGGCCTGAACGCGCTCGTGCAGGCGGGCGACGTTGTGAACCTCGTCGTCAGGCCGCCGGAGTTCTTCTACGTCGGCGGCGAGATCGGCTCGCCGGGCCAGAAAGATTTTCATTCGGGGCTGACCCTGACGCAGGCGCTTCTGGCTGCGGGCGGCGTGACGGCGCAGGCCGGCGCGCGTGTGAAGGTCTCGCGCGCGGGGGCCGACGGGCGTCTCGTCTCGACCGAGTACGACCTGCGCCAGATCGAGGCCGGGGCCGTGCCCGACCCGCAGCTTCAGGCTGGCGACCGCGTCGAAGTCCCACGCGCGGGCAAGGGCCGAAAATAGAAGCGGGCCGCGCGGCGCAAATAAAATCCGCGACAAAGTAAGGCTCTCGCACGC
>JALZHC010000728.1 GCA_030914105.1 Acidobacteriota bacterium | reverse complement strand
CCGAGGAGCTCTTCGCTGCCGGCATTGACGTGATGACCTCCGGCAACCACATCTTCGACAAGCGCGAGGCCGCCCTCTACATCGAGCGGCAGCCGCGCCTGCTCCGCCCCGCCAACTACCCGTCTGCCGCGCCGGGCCGCGGGCTTTGGGTCGGAGAGGTGCGCGGCGCGCGCGTCGCCGTCATGAACCTGATGGGGCGCGTCTACATGCCGCCGACGCACGACAGCCCCTTCACGGCAGCCGACGAGCTGCTCGCGCAACTCGGCGACGAAGTGCGCGTGCGCATCGTTGACATGCACGCCGAGGCGACCTCCGAGAAGATCGCGATGGCACGCCACCTCGACGGGCGCGTCTCGGCGGTCGTCGGCACACACACGCACGTGCAGACCGCCGACGAGCGCGTGCTCGGCGGAGGCACGGCCTTCATCACCGACATCGGCATGACCGGCAGCCACGCGGGCTGCATCGGCATGGAGGCCGACGCCACAATCGCGCGCTTCCTCTCGCCCGCCGCCCCGCGCCCGGAGCATGCCAGGGGCGACGTGCGCATCAACGCCGTCCTCGTTGACGTGGACGAGGCGACGGGCCGCGCCCGCGAGATTTCCAGACTGTCACTCAGACACGAATCGTGAAGAACAGAAGGCGGAAAGCGGTAGGCGGAAAGAGAAGGCGGAAAGCAGAAGACAGAAGGCGGAGGGCCGAAGGCAGAAGGCAGTAGGCAGCCGAGCGTGTTGTCCCTTGAGCTTAAGTCCGCAATGGCTTTGACTGCCTTCTGCTTACTGCCTTCCGCCTTCTGCCTTCTTAGTCTTGAGTCGGGCCGGGCGCGAGCGGGGGCGAGCTGAGTGCGAGGCGGTAGCTTTCGGGCATGGAGATGACGCGGTTGTTGCGGTCTGTGACGACGTGGCCGGTCTCGCCCTCGGCGATGATGAGACCGTCGGCGGCGCGTATGACCTCGTAGCCGAAGCGGACGGAGCGGCGGCGCAGCTCCGTGATGTGCGTGCGGATGACGAGTTCGTCGTCGTACTCGGCGGGGGCCTTGTAGCGGCAGTAGGATTCGGCGACGACGAGGAAGGCCTGTTCGTTCTCCTCCATATCCTTGTACGCGAAGCCACGCGCGCGGCAGAACTCGGTGCGGCCGATCTCGAACCAGACGAGGTAGTTCGCGTGGTACACTACGCCCATGCGATCCGTCTCGGCGTAGCGGACGCGGATCGTCGTCTCGTGCCAGTCGTCGAAGAGTGCGTCTGCCTCGGGCGGTTGCATCATGTGTCGGGCGTCGTGCCTCCTGGCCGCGCTGACTGACTGCGGAGCGCGCCAAAGTTTAGAAGTCCGAGGGCTGTCCGGCGTCTCGCGGACTATAAGAGCGAAGGGTCAGCGATGTCAAAGAAAATCGGGGCGCGGAATCTCTTGCTGGCCGCCTGCGTGTCGGCGTTCGCCGCCGCGGCGTTGCTCGCAGGCGCGGGCGCGGGCGCGACGCAGAGGACGAAGCCGGCGGTCGTCAACCCGAAGACGGCGGCGGTGCGCGAGGCGACTGCGGAAGTCTTGAAAGAGACGAGCGAGCTGCGGAAGCTTCCGGTGCTCAGGCAGGTGCGCAGCGGCGCGCAGTCGCGCGAGGAGATCGAGCAGATGCTCGTCCGAAACCTCGGCGAGAGCGTCACGCCCGCGGAGATGCGCGCCTCGGAGATGACTTTGAAGAAGCTCGGCATGGTGCCCGCCGACTTCCAGCTCCGACCCTTCCTCATCAAGCTCCTGACCGAGCAGGTCGCCGGCTACTACGACCCGAAGACGCAGGAGTTCTACCTCGCCGACTGGATCGACCTCGACGGCCAGCGCCCCGTCATGGCACACGAGCTGACGCACGCCCTACAGGATCAGCACTTCAACCTCCGGCGCTTCGACCGTTGGCCGAAGCACGACTCGGACGCGGAGATTTCGGCCCACGCGCTCATCGAGGGCGACGCCTCGCTCCTGATGACGCAGTACGTCGCCCGCAGCCCCCTCCGCTACCTCGCCTTCATGAAGTCCATGATCACGGGCGGTTCCGGCTCGACCGACGAGATCGAGCGCGCGCCGCGCGTGATGCGCGACACGCTGCTGTTCCCGTACTTTCAGGGCATGGGCTGGGTCTCGCAGCTCTACAAGCGCGGCGGCTGGGACGAGGTCTCCGCGGCCTTCTCGAAACTGCCGAAGTCAACCGAGCAGATACTTCACGCCGACAAATACTTTGCCGGCGAAGAGCCGCAGAAGGTCACAGTCCGCGACCTCTCGGCCTCGCTCGGCAAGGGCTGGCGCATGGCCGACAACGACGTGGAGGGCGAGTGGGGCTACTATCTTTTGCTCGACGAGTACCTGAACTCGAACGACGTGTCGAAGCGCGCGTCCGAAGGCTGGGGCGGCGACCGCTACGCGCTCTTCACCGGGCCGAGCCAGTCGGACGTGCTCGTCGCGCAGAAGTCGGTCTGGGACACGGAGCAGGACGCGCGCGAGTTCTTCGACGCCTACGCGAGCCGCACGACGAAGCGCTACGGCGTCGAGCCCGCGGAGGTCTCGGAGTCGGGCCGGCAGGTCTGGAAGACGAAGGAGGGCGGCGTCTGCGTCGAGCTTTCGGGGAAGACCGTGCTCGTCGTCGAGGGCGTGCCGGAAGGGTCGGACGCGAAGGCGCTGGTCAAGCTGCTGTAGGCCAGGCGGCAGTCCTCCTGCCCCTGTCTTCTCTCGGGCGGGCGTCCGTCATCCAAAAATATCGCTTATTTCAGTGATAAAATCTTTTAGCTTTCATTATGGCCGGCCATTCTTTAAAATGCGCCAAAGCATCGCAGCAAGCAGGTCGTCCGCCATTTATCCGCTTTAAGGTTTCAAGCACTTCAGACGCGCCGCCCACGCGCCGACGCCGACGCCGCGAAGGGCGGATGAGCGGGCCGCGTCCGGGGCGGGCGCGGGGCACAGA
>JALZHC010000727.1 GCA_030914105.1 Acidobacteriota bacterium | reverse complement strand
TGAAGAAGCTCGTCCACGGTGTCTGCTTCGAGCATCTGCTGCTCCTGCTCGACGCCGAGGTTGAGAATGGAGGCGAGGAAGTAGGTCAGCTGGACGGGGTCGTTTGAAGAGAGTATCGCGGTGCGAATCTCCGGCGGAACTTCCGGAAGCATCGCGAGCACGCGCTGGTTCAAAGCCTGCACGTTGCGGAAGAGCGCCTCGACCGTCTCGTCGTCGCGGCGCGTGGGCGCGGGCAGTATGCGGACGCGCGCGCGTATGTGCGGGTCTGTTTGCGTCCACTTGACGACGCGGACGCGGTCGGTTCCGTGGACGATGAGCTGAAGGCCTTCGGGGCTGCGCATCATGCGCTTGACCATGACGAGCGTGCCGACCTCGTAGAGGTCTGCGGGCGGCGTGGCCTCGCCTTCGGGGCCGCCGCGCCCCTCGCGCACGGTGACGCAGGCCAGGAGTTTTTCTTCCGTCGAGAGCGCGGCCTCGACCGCCGCGACCGAGCGGGGCCTTCCGGCGGCGAGAGGGATGACCGTGCCCGGAAAGAGCGTCGTCTGCTGCAAAGGCAGCACGGCGATCTCGAAGACATCGCCGCTCCCGGCGGTCTCCTCCGCCATCTCCGCGACGATCTGCGGCGACTCCGGCTCGACGGGCCGCGCGGCGTCGAGCGCGCCCTGCGGCTCAGTCTTTTGCGTGTCGGCGGCGGGCGCGGGCTGTGGCTGCGGCGCGTCGTCGCGCGGCGTGTTCTCTTTCGTCGTCTTCTCGGCCATCGGGAATGGTTCCTCGCTCGGTATGAAAAAGGGGAGTCGCCGAATCCTCTCTTTAAGTTCGTTACTCTTTTAAGCTCGCCGCGCGCCGCGCTCTTCACTCACACTCTTCCGGACTTTGCAGGCGGAGGATGAGCAGGCCGTCCTTGTAGCGCCGCTCGATGGACGCGCCCTCGATGGGGCAGGGGAAGCGTATGGTCTTCTCGAAGCGGCTGTAGGTGATCTCCAACTGGTGGCAGGAGACGGCCTCGCTCAGCATCTCGTCGCGGCGGCTTCCGGCGACGCGCAGCGTGTCGCCCTCAATAATCAACTCCAGCTCGTCGGGCGCGACGCCCGCCAGCTCTAACTTCACGACCCAGCCGTCGCGCGTCCGATGCACATCCGCCGCCGGATACCAGAAGTGCTCGACGCAGCGCACCCCGCGCGCCTTCGGCATCATCCGCAAGTAGCGTTCGATTGAACGTGCCATAAATGAAGGTGCTGGGTGCTGGGTTTTAGGTGTTGGGGTGTCTGGCGAGGAAGCTTTGTCTTAACCCAGAACCCAAAACCTAAAACCCAGCACCCTAGCTAAAGATTCTGCTCCAGAACGACGAGCCGCTGGAGATTTCTTCGAGCGCCTCGGCGATCTCGCGGTCGGCCTCAGTTTCGAGCGCGATGTCGGCCATCGAGATGATGCCGCGCAGGTTCCCCTCGCGGTCGACGACGGGGAGGCGGCGCACCTGCCGGTCGCCCATCAGGCGTATGGCCTCGATGACGCGGTCGTTGGGGCGGACGGTGTGCAGGTCTGTCGTCATCAACTCGTCGGCGCGCACCTCGCGCGCGTCGCGACCCTCGGCGAGCGCGCGCACGACGATGTCGCGGTCTGTGACGAGGCCGACGAGCTTGCCGTTGCTGACGGAGCGCGCGGGCACTTTCTGGACTTCGGTGACCGAATCGGAAGCGGTCTCGCCCGGCTCGACGACGGGGATGACGCCCGTGTCCTCGTCGCGCATCATGCGCGCCACTTCTTCGAGCGTCGTCGTGCGCGCGGCGACCGTCACGTCGCGCGTCATGATGTCGCGGCAGCGTAGGTGCGAGCGCGCCGCGCCGCGTCGGCGGCGGTAGTCCTCGCGTGCGGGGCGGCGCGCAAAGTCGGGAGGCGGCGGGGGCCGGAAGTCAGGCGGCGGCGGGAGCGGCGGCGGAGGCGGACGAAGTTCGCGGCGGCGCTCTCTCTCGTAGCCTGGCCCGCCCTCGAAGTCACGCCCGCCGCGGGGCCGGCCCGTGTAATACTCGTCGCGGTAGTAGTCGCCGCGTCCTTCCGAATAGGTGTCGTAGTCGCCGTGCAGACCCCAGCCGCGACCGCCCCGCGCCGCGTCGCGCTCGTCGTACTCGTAGCGCCGGCCCGTTTCGCGCCCGCCCGGCGGTCTCGCGTCGCGCCCCTCTTCGGCGCGACGACGCGGGCGCGGCTCGCCCTCGTAAAAGTCGTCGTCCCAGTCGCCGCGATGTCTGGACATCTTCTCCCCCTCAAAACTTCCCGGCCCCGAAGCGCGCGGGCGCGCGGCGTAAACCGATGCCCACAACGCGCGCACGCGCCGCCCCACTCCGAATTTTTTCGCCGAAGATAACTGGGGGCTAATTATACTCGCCCGCGACGAGATTACCAGCACGAGAAAGGATGAAGGATGAAGGCGGAAGGATGAAGGAAAGGCAGTCTTGCTTTCACTTCATCCTTCCGCCTTCATCCTTCATCCTTTTCTTCACTCTCGCGTCTCGACCTCCACGACCAGCGTCACGTCGGCGTGGATTTCGAGCTGGCCGGCCTCGACGGGCGTCGGCGTTCTGGACTGCGACGCCGAGAGCCTGTCAATCGTCCCGCCGAAGTTGGTGAGAAGTGGCCGCGGCGGTGTGCCGCCCTCCTGCACCTCGACGACGCGCAGGACGCGACCGCCCAAAGTCTCTGCGACCACGCGCGCCTTCGCCAGAGCCTGACGGGTGGCGTTGGAGAGCGCCTGGCCGCGCGCCTGCTCGTCGCGCCTGAGCGTGAACGAGAGAGAGTCAACGCTGTTCGCGCCCGCGCGCGAGGCCGCGTCAATGATCGCGCCCGCCCTGTCCAGCTCGCCCGTCGTCACGGCGACGGAGTTGCGCACGACATAACTATTGATCGTCGGCGGTGCGCCCTCCTTGTAAGTGTACTGCGGCTGCACGCTGTAGC
>JALZHC010000726.1 GCA_030914105.1 Acidobacteriota bacterium | reverse complement strand
GCACAGGCTCTTCGGCGGGCACGACTGAAGGCTCGACGAAGCCGCGCGGCGCGGGGCCGGCTTCGTGCGCGGGCCGCGGCGAGGCGGAGAACTGCCGCTCGTCCTGCGTGAAGACTTCCGGCTCCTGCATGACGACCTCCCAAGCGGCTGCGTCGTGCCCCTGGGCTGCGTCGTGCGGCTGCGCCGAGCGGTCGAAGGAAGAGGCGGACTCGCCGAAGGAAGACGCGGACGCGCCGTGCGAAGCTTCTGCGAAGGCGCTCGGCTCGTCGGGCTGCGCGAAGAGGCTCTGCGCGGCGTGCGGCGCGGGCAGGTCTTCTTCGAGGTCGAGGATGAAGTCGTCGGCTTCGGCTGCGTGGCCGGACGTTGGAGGCTCGAACTGTCCGAGGTCGAGGAGCGCATCGTCGGCGGCGGCGGCATCGGCGGCGCGCGCGGCGAAGGAACTGCGCGCCGGCATCAGGCTCTCGCCCGCGTGCTGCGCTTCGTGTGAGATGGCCGCCTGGCCGTTAGTCCCGAACGGTTCGTGCGCCGCGTCGTGCCGCGCCGCGAGCACGTCCGGCGCGTGCGCGATGGTTTCAAACTCTTCCGCTTGTTCCGACACTTCAATCTCCTCCGGCGCGGCGGCGCGCTCTGCGGCCTCCGCGCGGGCTGGTTCAAAAAAGGACTCGGCGGGCTTGGCCTCGATCAGCTCGTCGTCCGCGCCGGGGTCTCCGAAAGGCTGCGCGAGTTCGGAGTCGAACGCCACGGCGCGCTCGTCCGCTTGCGCGGCAGCGTGCGGCGCTCGCGCGTCGGCGTCCGTCGCCTGTGACTCGGCGCGCGCGTGCGAAGCCTCTGCGGCAGATTCTTCGCGCGGCGTCCGTTCCGGCGCTGTCTCCTCTCGCTTCGGCCCGCCGCCGAGGAGCGAGCCGACCCGGCTTACAAGGTCGCGAATTGATTGGAAGGGTTTCGTCAAGACCGTGTCCGCGCCAACTCTGCGCGCCTCCGCTTCGTTGAATGGTTCAAACTTGCTGACGAGGAGAATGACGGGGATGTGCCGCAGCCGCTCGTCCGACTTGACGCGCTCGCAGAGCTCGTAGCCGTCGGGGCCGGGCATCCACACGTCCGCGATGAGGATGTCGGGCGGTCTCTCTTCTTCGAGCAGCCTGAGCGCCTCTCTGCCGTCGCCGACGGCGACGACCTCGATCCCCTCCTCTTCGAGGAAGAGGCTAATGACTTTCTGAACCGTCGGCGAGTCGTCCGCGAGGAGCAGTTTCCGGCGTCCCGAAAGCAAACCTTAAGTCTCCTTGTCCGAAGGGGCCTTCTCGTCCGGGGGGGCATAAAGGACGCGCGCAAAACGCGGGGACGAGACGAGCGTGGCATGCGGCGACTTCTGGCCCAAAAACCCTCGCCGGAGGCCGCAAATCAAACCTAACACCCGCGCCGACGGGCCGTCAAGCTGATTTTCCGAAGCCGCCGGGCGGGACTTTCTGGGGCGGCGTGCGGGCAGGTTTAAAGCCCGCGCGCACGCTTCCTTCGGCGGTTCAAAGCCCCGCCGAAGGGGCGCGAAAATATCTGTTGACAAGCCAAGGGGTAGGAGATAAGCTCTCGCCACTCTCAGCTCCCGAAGACTTTGTAAATCGTTTCGTCTCTCCCCCCGTCGGCTCTTTTTCGACTCCGCGGCGGGCGCTTCAGGCCCCGCTGTTTTTGGCAGCTTTATGGATAACCTCGTGACCCTCACGCCGTAACGTTCAGAACCCAGGCGAGACTGCGCCCCGTCCGCCGCAACCGACTTCTCCCGAAACGCGCCCACCGTGAAACGCACGGCGAGCGTATACCTCCCGCAAGGGAAACAGTTCGACCCGCGGCCACTTGCCGGTGGCTCGCGGGCCGGTAGAAGCAACGCCGAACCCGACCGCACCGAGCGGCGCGAGACGCATTGCCCTGACAGCCAAGCATCTTAGCGCGGCGGGCGGCGCGGGTTCAAACCGAAGGGCCGAAGCCCGTCCTGCCTCCCGTCCCGCCTCGAAGTGCGAGGCGGCTGGCGGCCTGCCGGGCCGAGGTCTCTTCAACGAACCGAAAGGAGAAAGTGATGAAGAGACTCATGCTAATTTTGGCCGTCGTCGTCGGCCTCTCTGCCCTCGCGCTCCTGCCGCCCGTGCCGACCCGCAAGGCCAGCGCCCGCACCGTCTCGATCGATACGACCAAGTGGTATCACATCATCAACCGCCGCAGCGGCAAGTGCCTCGACATGGCCAACGCCAACTTCACTCCGGGCGCGCACCTGATCCAGTACACCTGCCACAATGGCGCGAACCAGAAGTTCCACTTCACCGACATGGGCAGCGGCTACTACCGGCTTGACGTCGCGCACAGCCACCAGTGCGTTGACCAGCTCAATGCCGTCTTGACGGCAGGCGGCCTCGTCGGCCAGTACTACTGCCACAACGGCTACAACCAGCAGGTGACGGCCAACGTGGACAGCAACGGCTACTACCAGTTCAACTTCCGCCACAGCGGCCTGAACATGGACGTGTCGAACGGCTCGCTCTCCGACGGCGCGCAGATCATGCAGTACTACCCGCACGGCGGCGACAACCAGGAGTTCAGCATCGAAGTGGTTGACCCATGCACCGACGCCGACGGCGACACATGGTGCCAAGGCTTCGACTGCAACGACAGTAACGCCAACGCCTTCCCCGGCGCGCCCATCAACTGCGAGTCGGGCCAGGACCTCGACTGCGACGGCGTGGACGACTACACGGAGTGCTACGGCGACCCCGGCGGCGGCTGCTGCTTCTGAGCGGCGGCATCTGACGGAGACGCTAATAAGCGGCGGCTGACGGAGACGCTAAAGAACGTCGCCATCTGACCGAAACCCGGCGCGCGTTCGCCGAGACGGCTAAACACGTCGCACGCGCGCCGGCTGAACGCGAAGGCCCGCGCGTCGCACACGCAAGCCGAGTGTGTGCGA
>JALZHC010000725.1 GCA_030914105.1 Acidobacteriota bacterium | reverse complement strand
CGGTGAACTCCTTGAAGCGATCCTTCCAGTCGCTGGCCGCGCTGCAGAAGTCGTCGGCCAGGTGGCGGAAGAGCATCTCGCACTCGCCCGAAGAGATGGGGGAGCGCAATCCGACTTCCGACGCGTTGGCTACGGGGACTAAGACGATCGAGTTGGTCGAGGCGAGGCGCAGCGTGTAGAAGGGAAGAAGAGTCGCTCCGATCTGCTTCTGCTCTATCTGCTCGATGGTGCCGATGCCATGATTGGGGTAAATAACTTTCTGACCGACTTTAAAACCCACCACACACCTCCTGTGCTGCAAAAAAACAGAGCCGCGTTCGCGAGTCGGGTTTGGGGTTCCCTGAGGGTTCGCTTCGACGCGGCCAGCGTCGGGTCGAGAATCTAACGAAAGTGTAACAAGGGGTCGGCGCGAGCGTCAAGGTTCAGACTTTCGCCAACAAAATCGGGAAAATTTTCTTGTCGAAATTGCAACAGCGCGCGCCCGCGCGGCGCGAGAAAGCGTTCGGCGCGCGTTCGCCGCGCGCGCGCGCGACGGGTGCGCGAAGAGAGAAGGTAGCTGGACGAGAAACGTTCGGCTATCTTCTCAAGTGTCGCTCCGCGGCAAACTGAATTTCCAAATTGCTTCTAACGAACAGGCGTCGGAGACGGACGCGCGTCGTCGTTCTTTCTGTTCAGACGCTCGGCCACTTTGTTCAGACGCTCGGCGTCGCCGCGGTAGACGGCGGCGAGCGCGACGATTCTTTGCAGCCGGTCTTCGAGGCGCGCAGCCGTGGCGCGGACGCGCGCGTCGTCCGCGGCGGCGAGGCGCGCGAAGGCTTCGGCGTTGAAGTTCGGGCTGCCCTGCTCGGAGGCGATGCGCGCCTTCGAGGCGCAATCGACGAGCGCGTCCAGAACGTCGAGCGCCGTGTCACGCCCGGCCGGCTCGATGGCGAGCGCCAGCTCGCTCAACGCGGCGAGGGCACGCGACTGCTTGAAGACCAGAAGTGAAGAGGCGACCGGGGCCAGCAGGGTCGGCATGTACGTGTCGTCGCCCGCGCCCTTCTCCGCAGAGGTCTTGATGCGCTGTGCGGCCTCGTAGGTCAGGAACTGCGCCGAGGCCGTGTCCTTCTCCCTGGCGAGGCGGCGGATGAGCGGCGGGTAGGCGCGCAGTATCGAGACGGGCCGCGCGAGCTGTCGCGCGAGCCTCGCCGCGCCCGCGAGGTCGCCCTTGTTCGTGAGGTAGACCGACTCCTTCTCGTCGGCCATCTCGGCGAGCTGCGACTTGAGGTGTTCATCCTTGAGCGCGCCGATGAGCTTGCGCGCCTCTTCAAAGTCGTTGCGGTTCATCGCGGACGAGGCGGCCGTTTCGAGGTCGAGCGGGTCTTTCGTCTCCTGCGCGGTCTTCAGTCGCTGCTCGTAGCGCTCGCGGTCGGCCTCCGAAAGGCTCGGCGGAGGGAAGACGGGGGCCGCCGCGCCCGCCCTGCGGGTCGATCTTTCGAGCTGAAGGAACTGCGCGAGAAGGTCGGGGGCGTACTCGTTGAGCTGCTGCCACGACAAAGAAATCTCGTAGCGGATCGTGCCGCGCGTGCTGCCCGGCTGAAGCTGCTCCATCGCGCCGTAGGTGTCGAGGACGAAGGCGAAGTATGCGCGGAAGGCTTCGCGCCCGGCTGATGGGGTGGACGCGGCGTTCTCGCCGGCGAAGAAGGCGTGTGTGGCGGGCATGAGCGCCATCCTCAGCCCGACGATTGCGGTGGCGAAGCCCTGGCGCTGCTCGACGAAGGTGGCGACAGGGACGGCGCGAAGCTTTTGGATGTACTGGATGATCAGCCGGTCGGCAGCCGCGCGGTCGCGCGCCGCCACGTCCGTGATGGAGGAGCCGATGTTCATCAGCGTCGGCTCGGCGTCGGCGGCGTGAAGGATGAGGTCGCCCGCCTCTTCGATGCGGCCAGCGCGCGCGGCGTCGCCGGCGAGCTGCGTGTACTGCCCGACCTGCTGCACGACGCCAAGCTCACGCGCCGTCGTGTCGGCAAGCTCACGCGCGAAGGCCGGGTCGGCGGAGGCGATTTTGAGGACGCGGCGGCGCACGACGCCGCGCGCCTGGTCTTCAAGCGAACCCAGGCTGAGCGGCGCGCCGACCTCGTGCTCGCGCAGCTTCGGGCGGTAGGCTTCTTCGGGGAAGGTCAGCACAAGCGCCTCGCGCAGAAGCCCCTTCGCCCACTCGCGGTCGAGCGTCCACGCGGCTGCCGCGACCTCGGCCCTGGCCGCCGCCGCGTCGAGCGGCTTCAAAAGCTCCTTTGACTCCTCTGCGAGCGTGCGCACGTCGGCGAGCAGCGCCGCCCTTTGTTGTGCGACGGAGGCGGCCCCCCGCAACGCGGCTGCGGCAGCCGCCTGCCCTGCGTCGCCCGCGGCCCCGATGGCGGTCGGCTGCTGCGGCGTAGCCGTCTGCGCGGCTAGACGGGGCGCGGGCGCGAGCAGCATGACGAGCGAGAGAAAGGTCTTCAGCATCCCCTTTGACCTCCGTGCGCGTGAGTCCGTCTTCCGGGCCGACGCGTGTGAGTCCGTTTCCTGAGCAGACGCGTGTGAGTCCGTCGAAGGTTTGGGCCGAGACGCGGCGCGTCATCTCGTCAGAAATGTTCTCCGCCGCGAATCTTACACCCGGAGCCGCGCGCGTGAACAGACGCGCGGGCTTGACTGAGGCTCCGGCGCTGGGGTAAAAGCGACGCGCCTTAGAAGAACCGGCTCGCGGCGAGAGAGGGGTTCAGGGTTCGGGCTTGAGCCTGCCGTCCTCAAGAGGGAGGGGCAGGCTCAAGCTTTAACCTGAACCCCTCTCTTGCATCGCCGGGCGAATCCGAACCACAGAGAGGAGAACAAAGAAACATGCCCACTTACGTCACGCTGTTCCGCTGGACGCAGCTCGGCATCGAGAACATCAAGGTCAGCCCCACGCGGCTCGACGCGGCCAGAGAGC
>JALZHC010000724.1:1616-2949 GCA_030914105.1 Acidobacteriota bacterium | reverse complement strand
CCTGATGGAGTCTCTGTCGAAGGCTTCAGGCGGGCGCGCGCGCTGCGAGGAGGCTTTGTGGTCTGTGATGCAGGAGGCCGAGGGCGTAGAGCGTATGGAGCGGAGGATCGAGGCCGTGCGCGGCGAGGTCTGGGAGCCTTTCGAGCGGCGCGCGCGCGTGCTCGACCACTTCGGCTACCTCGACTTCTTCGCCGAGCGCGTCACAGAGCGCGGGCGCTGGCTCGCAGACCTTCGGCTCGACCGCCCGCTCCTGGTCGGCGAATCAATCGCGCGCGGCCTCTTCGCCTCGCTCGACGCACCGCGCGCCGCGGGCCTGATGGCCGCGCTCGCGGCGGACGCCGAGCGCGACTACGGCGAGCTGGAACTCGACGACGCGCTCGTCGGCGCGCTCGCGCGCTTCGACAGCATCGCTTACGAAGTGGCCGGCGTCGAGTGGCAACAAGACCTCGAACCCGCGCCCGAAATCAACTTCTCGGCGGCAGCGACCGCGGCGCGTTGGGCCGCGGGCGTCGAGTGGCCCACGCTCGTCCGCCAGACGCGCGCCGAAGAAGGCGACCTCTTCCGAATGCTCTCGCGCACCGGCGAGTCGCTCCTCCAGGTCTCTAACCTTCAGGACACGCACCCCGAAGCCGCGCGCGTCGCCTCCCAGGCCGCCGCCTCAGTCCTGCGCGAGCCTGTGCGTTCGGAGGCGATCATCTGAAGAAGGCTAAAGAGGGTGTTAGGTTCTGGGTTCTGGGTGTTGGTAGGTTGAAGACCACCAACACCCAGAACCCAAAACCCAGCACCCTCCTTTTGCCTTTTTACTTTTGCCTTTATAAGATGTGTCTGTGGGGAACGCACGGGCAGGTTTGGCCGTATGGCTTGTGGAAGGAGGTTCTTCCGAGGATGGCTGACAAATATCAGAGGTACAAGAGCGGCAATCCCGTCTGCGACGCGTTTCGCTTTTTGTGCGACGCCTCGTTCGCCGTGCTGCCGCACGACGCGGCCCACCAGTTGGGCGAGTTCGAGAAAAACTTCTGGGGCAGCGTGCGCTGGTTCGCCGAGAAGAGCATCGAGCGGATTGACGAGAGCCTGGCCGCCGCCGACTGGCTGCGCGACGAGTGGCGCAGACGCTCCGAGACGCCGCCGACCGAGGCGACCGCCGGGCCGGAGCCACTGTGAAGCTGTTAGCTGTTAGCTGTTGGCTTTTAGCTCCGCTCGATGGCGAGCCGCTGAGGCTCGAAATCAAAGCCGCCTGCCGGGTTCGGCTAACGGCTAAGGGCTAACAGCTAACAGCTATCCGAAAATCCTATGCAAGTTCTGCTGGCTGAAGAGTACGGGTTCTGTTTCGGCG
>JALZHC010000724.1:0-1606 GCA_030914105.1 Acidobacteriota bacterium | reverse complement strand
CTCTCGGAGGGCGCGAACGTGCGCACGCTGGGGCCGCTCATCCACAACACGCAGGAGATTCAGCGGCTCGAAGCCGAGGGGGTGCGCACCATCAACGCGCCCGGCGAAGTCGCGGGCGGAGAGACCGCAGTCATCCGCGCCCACGGCGTTACGCCGGAAGTGCAGCGCGAACTCGAAGGCCGGGCCGAGCGCGTCATTGACGCGACCTGCCCGTTCGTCACCAAGGTGCAGAAGTTGGCCGAGCGCGCCGCCGCCGAAGGGCGCGACGTGGTGGTCGTCGGCAACCCTGACCACCCGGAAATGATCGGCGTGAAGGGCTACGCGCCGGAGCACGCTCACGTCGTCCGCGACGCCAGCGAGGTGGCCTCTTTGCCGCCGCTGCACGCGCCGCTCGTCGTCTCGCAGACGACCCTGAAGCTTTCGACCTTCCTCGAAGTCGCCGACGCCGTGCGCGACCGCGCCGACAGCGAGCCGCAGGTCGTCAACACCATCTGCTCGGCGACGCGCGACCGACAGGACGCGGCCCGCGCGCTCGCCGGCCACGTTGACGCCTTCTACGTCATCGGCGGCAAGCACTCCTCGAACAGCCTGAAGCTGCTCTCGGTCTGCAAGGAGCAGTGCGCGCGGAGCTTCCTCATCGAGACGCCCGAAGAGATCAACCTTGAAGACCTCGGCGGGGCCGAGCGCGTCGGCGTCACCGCCGGAGCCTCCACGCCCGACTGGCTCATCGAGCAAGTCGTCGCGCGCCTGCGCGAGATTAACTCCGCTCACGCGGAGTAAGGCAAAAGTAAAAAGGCAAGCCGCCTTCGGCGGAAGTCAAAATTAAAAAGGCAAAAGGCAAAAGAGTTAGGATAAGAAAGAGCGCGGCTCTCATCAATCATCAGATGATGAGAGCCGCGCAGTCTGGCTTCGCCGTTTGACTTCTTCTTTTGCCTTTTTACTTTTGACTTCTTTAAAAGTCGTCCTCGTCCGCGTCAACCTGCTCCAGCGCGCTGACGACGAAGCGGGCCTCTTCGGACTCGTATTCGTCGGCCTGCGATTCGAGGGCGGCGCGCGCGACTTCGGCGTCGACGGGGTCGCCGAGGAGCGCGACGAGAGTTGATGTCGGCAGTTGCAGCAGCGCCTCCTGTGCGACTGCGCGCACCGCCGAGACAGGGCTGCGCGCCATCTCGCACATTTCGCTCGGCGCGAGCCGCGCCGAGATCACGTCGGCCAGAGCGTCCACGCGTGCGTAGTCGCGCACGCGCAGCGCGCGCGAGAGAAGCTGCGCGAAGACCTCTGCGGAGCGCGCCTCGCGGTGCAGGACTGCGGCGCAGGTGTCGGCCATGCGCCGCAGCTCGCGCGACTGCTCGGCGCTCAACGCCGTCTCGCCCTTCTCGGTGGCGCGCTCGTCGAGCGCCGCGAGCAGGCGGCTCAGCTCCCACTCTGAGCGCGCATCGTAGGCGGAGTCGCCGCGCGGGGCCGCGACGCCCGGCGGCGGAGTCGCCGCCGACAGCGCGCGCTCGACGAGGCTGCGCGTCGAGGGCCGCAGGCCCTGCCACACGCTCGCCACGCGCGCTCCGAAATCCTCAATCATCATCATTCAACTCTTCCCTCGGCCCTGAGG
>JALZHC010000154.1 GCA_030914105.1 Acidobacteriota bacterium | reverse complement strand
CGGTCGGCTTGCCCGGACGCAACGCGACGCGCTCGAAAAATATTTCCGCGCCGAGCGCGCCGAGCGCCGCCTTCGTGAAGTCGTAGCGCCCCACCGAGACGCCGCCCGAAAGCACGAGCACGTCCGCGCGCGCGGCGGCCTCTGCAATCTCTCTTCGCAAGAGTTCGGGGTCGTCGGACGCAAACGGCAGGCGCTCGACTTCGGCCCCGGCCAGCCGCGCATAGGCCGCGAGCGAGTAAGTGTTCGAGTCGCGTATCTGATCCTCGCCCGGCTTCTCCGCGACGGGGACGAGTTCCGTGCCCGTCGCCAGAACGGCCACGCGCGGGCGTCGCCGCACCGAGACTTCCGCGCAGCCGAACGACGCGAGCACAGCCACGCGCGCCGCGCTGACCTCCTCGCCCGCGCCGAGCACGCACGCGCCCGCGCGCATCTCGCTCGCGCGCGGGACGTAGAACTGCCCCGGCTCGGTCGCGCGCTCGACTTCGACCGTCGAGCCGTCCTCCGACTCGCGCGTCAGCTCGACCTGCTGCACGCTGTCCGCGCCCGCGGGCAGCGGCGCGCCCGTCATGATGCGCACGGCCTCGCCCTTCCGAACCACCCCGCGCCACCCGCGCCCGGCCGCCGCCTCGCCCACGACGCGCAGACGCACCGGCACCTCGCGCACGTCCTCGGAGCGCACGGCGTAGCCGTCCATCTGCGCGCGGTCGAAGGGCGGGAGGTCTGAGTCCGCGAAAACGTCTTCGGCCAGCACGCGCCCCGCGGACTCTTCCAGCGGCACGCGCTCCGACTCGACCGGCTCGGCCTTCTCGACGACCATGCGGACGGCCTCTGCGACGGAAATCATAGGGCGTGAATTTTAGCAGAGCCGAGGCCCGTTAACAGAGACATGCTTAAAAAGAGGAGAGGACTGCCTGGTAGATGAGTTATACTCAACCGCACCCACCCAGGCACGCCGGAAAGAGAGCTTTCTTTAAAAACGGACGAGACGCGTCTCGTACTTCTCTTGCCATGATCTATCATATTGAGTTCAAGCCACGTGCGGTTAAAGACCTTGAGGCGCTTGATCGTCGGACGGCTCGCCGCGTACTGGAAAAGATTCGCGGGCTTGAAAACGGTCTGTCGGGTGACGTGAAGCGCCTGGCCGACTTCACGCCTGAGTACCGCTTGGGCGTCGGAGATTACCGCGTGTTGTTTGAAATTGAAGGAGACCGCGTTATCATTTACCGCGTTAGGCATCGCAGCCGCGTTTACTCGTGAAGGGCTTATGAACAGACCTGAACTCCATCCGGAGATTTTAACCAAGGGCGGTAAGAAGGAGTTCGCCGTGCTGCCTTATGAGGAGTTTATGGCGCTCCAGGAGTGGCTCGAAGACCTCGAAGACCTGGTTGACTTGCGCGCCGCGAAGGATTCCGAGCAGAACGCGCCTACCATGCCCCTCGGTGAACTTGAACGGCGATTTGACGACGCTAACTGACGAGCATTTGCCGGCTAACTTCTCGTTGTTGCGCTGAGACAGGAAAGTCCCTTCATCCGGACGTTCTTTTCTCGGATTTCCGGCCAGAATTTTTCGGTTGTCAAAGCCGCGGCCTCCGTGTATCCTCCTACAGTCACACGGCTCTCCCGAAAGCCGACATCACAAACACTACCCATCGGAGAAAAAAAGACCCCAAATGAGAAACAGCTTCAAGAAGGCCAGACTGTTTGTCTGCATGCTCGTCATCGTGAGTTTCGCCGCGGCGGCTTACGCCCGCGCCGGCTTCGACTACAAGTTCAAGGTGCATAACAACACCAAGGCGAAGATCGTCAAAATCCTGGCTTCCGAAGACGGGAAGAGCTACGGCAACTTCGACATCGGCGACGGCATCGCCGCCGGCGAGACGGCCACGCTCGTCTGGGACAAGTCCACCGACGACAAGAACTGCGACTGGTTCTTCAAGGCCGTCTTCGAGGGCGGCGAAGAGTCCGAGCCGGTCAAGTTCGACTTCTGCGAGAAAGACCTCGTACTCGAATTTCAATAAATAGTCGCCTCGGCCAACCCCTCAGACCGGCTTCTCTTAAAAGAAAGCCCCTGCCTTTATCGGCAGGGGCTTTCTGCCGTCCCACGTTTTATCCTTCCCGCCGACCGCAACCTTTCTTCCGCTCACCCTCAATCCTTTCCGTCCACTCGGCTCGGTTCATTCCGCTCACACACTTCAATCAGAGACAGACCGTGCGCGCCGGCACGCGCGCCCCTTCGGTTCCGGCATAGCAGATGCCCGTTGGTCGTCTCAGGGCGGCGGCGCGGGCCGTTTCGCGTTGTGGTGATGCCTTTCGCCCCGCCGTTCTTCCCGCGGGTTAGGTAGTTTGCCGCGGCCAGCCTGGGACTATTCCTGAGAAGAGCTGTTCAGACGGTCGGGCAGCGGAGTGAAGGCGACTCCGCGCCGGAACTTATGTCGAGGGAGAAGAGACACAGGAGCGTCGGCGTGAAGCTGGGGGCCTTGTTCGGCTTCCTCGTCGTCGTGCTCGTCGGCGTCGGCTGGCTCGGCCTCGACCGCATGGCCCGGATAGACGCCGACCTGGAGAGGAAGGTTGAACGCCGCTGGGAGAAGCTCCGGCTCTCCTCGGAGGCGCTCAGCTACTCGATCCTCAACAATCGAGTCATGATGGAAATCTTCCTCCCCAAACAGGGCGAGGAGATCAACCCGCTGCTCGCCCAGCGCGCCGACAACAGCGAGCGGATCACCTCTCTCATCGCGTCGCTCGAAAGCGGGATTGAGTCCGAGCGCGAGCTGCTCGACGCCGTGAAGGAGACGAGGACGCCTTACGTCGAGAGCTACAAGCGCGCGCTCGACCTCCGCGTCCAGGAGGGGAAGTACGAGGAGGGACGCGCACGCCACACGCCGATTGTCGCAATGACGGCCAACGCGCTCGAAGGCAACCGCGAGCGCTGCCTCGAAGCCGGGATGGACGACTACGTTTCCAAGCCGGTCAAGCCGAACGAGCTGGCGCGGGCGCTCGAAAGGCTTCTGGCGGATGAATGGCCGGCGCAAGCCGCGGAGGCTTCAGGAGAGAGTGCGGACGCGGCAGGGCGCGTCGCGGAGGTCGCCGGCCACGCGCTTCACGCGGCTGACCTGACGGCGGCGGGCCGGACGGGAGAAGGTGATTAGATGTCAACGCCGTACACGCGAACTTCGCGGCGCATTCTCGTCGTCGACGACGACCCCGTCGCGCGGCTGCTGGTGACTTCCGTCCTGAAGAAGGAGGGTTACACGCCGGTCGCGGTCGCCGACGGGTGCGAGGCGCTCTGCGTCCTCAAGTCGGACTCGGACTTCGGTGCGGCCATCTTCGACGTGATGATGCCGCGGCTCGGAGTGGTCGAGATCATCCGCCACATGAAGACGGAGCGGCGGCTGATGCGTATCCCCGTCATGCTCATCACCTCGGAGCGCGGCCTCAAGCTGATGGCCGAAAGCTTCGCCGCGGGAGCCACGGTCTTCCTGCCCAAGCCCTTCGTTACGTCGCAACTGCTGCTCATGCTCCGCATGCTGCTCGACAAAAGCGCGGGGGCCGCCGCGCTGGCCGCGAAGGCGCAGACGATTATTGAACGCCCCGTCGCGACGGGGACGAGGAGGTTTTGATGGCAATCTACATCGCAGACGAAAGCACTCGGCGCGAGCCGATGGCGGCACGCGCGGTCGCCCACGCGACCCTGCTCGACATGATTGACGCGCCGACGAACGACGAAGTCTGCGCGACACCCGGCGAAGTTAACGCGCCGCCCGATAGAGCCGGCGCGACGCCCGAAGCGTCTGACGCGCGGCCCGATCACGTCGGCTCGATGCCGACCGAAGCATTTGGCGGGCCGCCGACCGCAGCGTCCGACGCGATGCTGTTGGACGTGCTTGACGCGATGCCGTTGGACGCGGTTGACGCGTCGGTGCTCGCCGACCTCGAAGAGATGCAGGAGGAGGGCGAGCCTAATCTGGTCGCGGAACTGATCGGGCTGTACCTCGGAGACGCTCCGCGCAAGCTGGCCTCGATGCGCGAGGCCGTGGCTGGCGGGGACGCCGCGTTGCTCAGGCGCGCGGCACACAGCCTCAAGGGGAGCAGCGCCAGCCTCGGAGCCTTCGGCGTCGCGGCGCTCTGCGGCGAGCTGGAGCGAGCCTGCGGCGAAGACTCTTCGGGCCGCGCCGCGACGCTCGTCGCGCGGCTGGGGCAGGAGATGGAGCGCGCGCGGCTCGTCTTCGAGGATGAGCGGCGGAAGAGGTCGCGGGGCTTGAGTTACCTTCCGGCGTAAATCAGCCGCGCCCGAAGGCGGGCGAGAGAAGTCTTCCCACTAAGCCACATGCCAACAAGTCGTATGTCAAAAGCTCAGAGAGTCCGAAGACTGCCGGCGCGCGCCGCGAAGGTCGCCGCGCTGTTCTGCGTCGCGCTGCTCGCGCTGTCGGGGCCGGCGTGCCGACGCCGGGAGTCGAGGGAGAGCCTCACGGCGGACGCCGCGCAGGGCCTCCCCACGCTGACGCGCGTCGAAGAGTTCGGCAAGCTCCCGCGGGAAGAACTCAAGCGCGGCTACCCCGTCAGGCTCCGCGGCGTCATTACCTACTACGACCCTTCATGGAACTTACTCTTCATACAGGACGAGACCGGCGGCCTCTACGTCGCGCCGCAGGGGCTTCCCGAAAGCCTGCACGCGGGCCAGCTCGTGGAGCTTGAGGGCGCGTCCGGCCCAGGCTACAAGGGCGTGGCCGACCCGCGCGTGAAGGTGCTCGGAGAGTCGGCGCTGCCCGCGCCGCGCGTCGTGCCCTTCAAAGAGCTGACCGCCTCAAGCCTCTACTTCTCGCAGTGGATTGAGACCGAGGGCATCGTGCGCTCGGCCTCCACGCAGGACGGGCGCTTCACCTTAGAACTGGCCGCCGACGGCAAGCAGGCGAAGGCCCGCATCCTCGGCGCGCGGCCTGAAGATGCGCGCGCGCTCACAGACAGCAAGGTGCGTGTGCGCGCGGCCGTCGCGGCGCTCTACAGCGAGGGCAGCGACATAGTCGGCGTGCAGTTGTACGTGCCGAGCCTCGCCGAGGTCTCCGTGGTTGACCCCGCGCCGTCGAACCCCGCCTCGCTCCCCCTGCGGCCAATCGCCGACCTCTCGCGGACTGGGCCGCGGCAGTCGTCCGGCCACCGCGTGCGCGTGCGCGGCCACATCGAGCAGATACAGTCCGAAGGCGCGCTGGTCGTCGGCGACGGGACGGGCCGGATACAGGCGCACCCGTCGCAGGCGCTGCGCCTCCGACCCGGCGCGCTGGTGGATGTCGCCGGCTTCCTCTCCGCCGACGGCGAAGTCCTGCAAGACGCACTGGTCGTCCCGCTCGAAGGCGACGCAGGGGGCGAGGCGGACGCGCCGCCGGCCACGTCGACGCGCCGCCTCCTGACAAAGGTCGCGGAGATACGCCGGCTCACGCCCGACGAGGCCGACGCCGCCTATCCCGTCAGCGTGCGCGGCGTCGTCACCTATTACGACCGCAGCTGGCGCGTCCTCTTCCTTCAGGACTCGACCGCGGGCATCTCCGTCGACGCGCCGGACGAGACCTTCGACGTGCAGGCGGGACAGTCCGTGCAGGTCGAAGGCTTCACGGGCGGCGGGTTCGCGCCCAACATCGTCAAGCCGCGCGTGCGCGTCGTCGGCACGGGCACGCTGCCCGCCGCGCGAAAGCTTGAGCGGCATCAGGCGGAGGCGTTTTCCGAGGACAGCCAGTGGGGCGAGATCGAGGGAATCGTCCACGCGGCGCGCGCCGACGGCGACCACCTCTTCCTCGACCTCGTTAACAACGACGGCGACTTCAAGGCGGTCGTCGCGGGCAAGCCCGACGGCTCGCCGGAGCGGCTCGTCGACGCGCGCGTGCGCCTGCGCGGCGTGTGCGGCATGCTCTTCAACAAGAAGAACCAGTTCACGGGCTTTCAGATGCTCGTCCCCGGCCCCGACCGCGTGGTCGTGGAAGAGGCCGCGCCGCGCGACCCGTTCTCGATCCCCGCCCGCCCCGTCAACTCCATCCTCCGCTACGCGCCCGACGAGACCTACGCGCACCGCATCAAGGTGCGCGGCGTCGTCACGCTTCAGCAGCCGGGGCAGGCGCTCTACCTTCGGGACGAGACGGGCGGGCTGTACGTCCAGACGCAGTCGCACGAGCGCGTCAACCCCGGCGACATCGTGGAGGTCTCAGGCTTCGCCGCCGCCGGCGAGTATGCGCCGATGCTTCAGGACGCGACCTTCAGCAAAGTCGGCGCGACCCCGGCGCCGATACCGATCATCCTCGCCCCGGAGCAGCTTCTGTCCGGCGACTACGAGGCGCAGTTGGTTCAGGTCGAGGCGCGGCTCCTCAGCCACGAGCCGACGCTGATGGGCGAGGGTCTGGTCTTGCAGTCGGGCCAGCTCGTCTTCAGCGCGCGGCTGCAAGGTTACAACGACCAGAACGGCGACCTGCCCTTGAGCGACGGCGCGCTGCTGCGACTCACCGGCGTCTGCTCGATCAAGGCGGAGAAGACACACGGCGCGGTCACGCCGCAGTCGTTCCAGCTCGCCTTGCGTTCGCCCGCCGACATCGAGGTGCGTGAGACCCCGCCCTGGCTCACGCTCCCGCACGCGCTCGCGGCGCTGGGGCTGATGGCCGCCTTCATCCTCGCGGCTCTGGGATGGGTTCTGCTGCTGCGGCGGCGCGTGCGCCAGCAGACGCGCTTCATCAGCCGTCAGCTTGAGACCGAGGCCGCGCTGAAGGAGACGGCGCAGGAGGCGAGCCGGGCCAAGTCCGAGTTCCTCGCCAACATGTCGCACGAGATTCGCACGCCGATGAACGGCATCATCGGCATGACGGAGCTGGCGCTCGACACCGACACCACGCCGGAGCAGCGCGAGTATCTCTCGATGGTCAAGTCGTCCGCCGAATCGCTCCTCACGCTCATTAACGACATCCTCGACTTCTCGAAGATCGAGGCCGGCAAGCTCGACCTCGACCCCGTCTCCTTCGGCCTGCGCGACACGCTCGCCGATACCGTGCGGACGCTCGCCCTGCGCGCGCACCAGAAGGGTCTGGAGCTGGCCTTCCACGCCGCCGCGGACGTGCCCGACCGGCTTGTCGGCGACGCGGGCCGGCTGCGGCAGGTTGTCGTCAACCTCATCGGCAACGCCATCAAGTTCACCTCAGCCGGCGAGGTCGTCGCGCGCGTCTCTCTGGAGTCGCTGACGGGCGAGACGGCGCTCCTGCACTTCTCGGTCAGCGACACGGGCGTCGGCATCCCCTCCGAGAAGCAGGCGGTCATCTTCGACGCCTTCTCGCAGGCCGACGGCACGACCACGCGCCGCTACGGCGGCACAGGCCTCGGCCTCTCCATCTCCTCGCGGCTGGTGGAGATGATGGGCGGCACGATCTGGGTCGAGAGCC
>JALZHC010000723.1 GCA_030914105.1 Acidobacteriota bacterium | reverse complement strand
TCAGCGTCAACACGCCGCTATTAAGAATGCCGCCGCCGGGGCTGCCCTGGCCGCCGAAGAAGGAGCCGGGCGTGCCGTCCGCCGTCAGGCCGTTGGCGACCGTCAGCCCGGAGATGTTGACGTTGGCGAACGTGCTGGAGACGTTAAAGATGCGGTAGACGCCGCCCGTGTCGCGCCTGACCGTGAGCAGACCCGAACCCGGCCCGTTGATCGTCACGTCGGAGGTGATGTTGGGGAGCGCGCCCGTGAGGTTAATCGTGCCGGTCACGGAGAAGTTGATCGTCTCCGCGCCGACAGTGGCATTGGCCTGCTGGATGGCGGCGCGCAGGGTGCAGTTGCCGGCGCCGTCGTTGCAGACGCCGTCGTTCGGGTTGCTGTCCGCGCCGTCGCCCGTCGAGTTGACGGTGAAGATGGTTGCCGCGTGCGCCGCGGGCTGGAGAAAGTTGAAGAAGCCCGACGGCTGGGCCGCCAGAATTACTAATCCCGTTAAGAGGAATAAAGAGAGGACGCGCGGGAAGCCTGGGTGGCCGGGGGCAATGCGTGCCATTTTAAATCTCCTTGCGAAGCTGAGGCGACAAAGGGTCTGTGCTGGTGCAGTAGTCGTGTCGGGAGAATAAGGTTGCGGTGCGATGAGGCGGAACGTCACCGGCCTCACTATGTGTGTCCGGCAGGATACTTACTAACAGAAGCTGGCGGTCGGGTCTGTGATGACCGTCGCGCGCCGTACTACTGTGTAGGCTTTAAGAGGCCGGAGTTCAACTGCCCACGGAGGCGTAGCTGGCGGAAGCAGGCCGATTATACGGATGCCCCCACGCCAGTCAAGTCGGGCGAGCGGGTCTGGAAGAAGGCGCGCCTGCGCCCTTCGGGCCGAGCCGGGCCGCTTAAACCTCGCGCGCCTCTCGCGCGCACGCCCACATCTCAACGCCTGCTCTCTTTGCCGCGCTGTCCGGCGGGCGGCGGGCCAGCGTCAGGGTGTAGTTGTTCTGAGAACAATTTGAGTATGCGCTTGTACTCGTCGGCCCAACTGTCGGCGCGCTCGAAGGTGTGGTCTTCGACGGGGTAGGCTGCGAGCTGCCAGTTCTCTTTCCGAAGCTCGATGAGGCGCTCGGTGAGGCGCACGGTATCCTGGAAGTTGACGTTCGTGTCAACCATGCCGTGGCAGATGAGGAGCGTGCCCTTCAGCCCCTGTGCGAAGTAGATGGGCGAGCTTTGGCGGTAGGCCACGGGGTCGTCCTGCGGGTCGTTGAGGATGTTCGAGGTGTAACCGTTGTTGTAGTGCGCCCAGTCGGTGACGGGCCGAAGGGCCGCGCCGGCGGCGAAGATGTCGGGGGTGGTGAACATCGCCATCAGGGTCATGAAGCCGCCGTAGCTTCCGCCGTAGATGCCGACGCGGCGCGGGTCAACGCCGTGCTCTGTGACGAGGTAGCGGACGGCGTCAACGTGGTCGTCCAAATCCTTGCCGCCCATGTGACGGTAGATGCCCGTGCGCCAGTCGCGCCCGTAGCCGGCGCTGCCGCGGTAGTCAATGCTGAAGACGAGGAAGCCGCGCTCCATCAGGAGGTGCTGGAACATGAACTCGCGGTAGTAGCTCGACCACCACTTCGTCACGTCCTGAAGGTAGCCCGCGCCGTGGACGAAGAGGACGGCGGGGCCGCCGCGCCGGAAGTTCGCGGGCTTGTAGAGGCGACCGTAGACGGTCGCGCCGTCGCGCGCGCGGAAGCTGACGACGGGCGGGTCAATCCAGGGGTAGGTGAAGAACTCTGGCGTGGGCGAGGTCGTCACTTGCTTGACGTCGGAGGCTTGCGCGCTCGCCGAAGAGGCCGCGCCCGCCGACTCCCGCGCGCTCGCCGAAATCGCCGGGGGTGCCGGGCGGTTTGGCTGGATGTAAAGCTCCGGCGGCTTGTTGCTGTAGGAGCGGACGACTGCGAGCAGGCGCTCGTCGGGCGACACGTCCACCTGGTTGTTGCCGGCCATCGTCGTGAGGCGCGTGCGCGCGCCGCCGTCCAGAGGCATCGAGTAGAGGTCGCGCTCGAAGAGGCTGCGCTCGCTCGAAGTGAAATAGAACTTCGTCTTATCCGCCGAGAGGCGCACGTCCGAGACCTCGAACTTGCCGGAGGTCAACTGCACAGGCTCGCCGCCGTCTGTGCTGACGGTGTAGAGGTGCGCCCAGCCGTCGCGCTCCGAGACGAAGTAGACGCGCCGGTTGTCGGGCAGCCAGCCCAGTGTGAAAGAGCCTGGGCCGCCGACCCACGCCTCGTCGTGTATGCGCGCGAGCACGCGCGTCCGCGCGGTCTGGGGGTCGAGCGACATGACCCAGCGATCCTTGTTGTCCGACGCGCGCGCCATCAGGACGGCGCGCGTGCCGTCCTCAGACCACTGGAGCTGGAAGAGCTGCACCTCGCGGTCGCGCGCGCCTTGCGAGGTCGCCTCGGTCTGCTGCGACTGCGCGCGCTGTCCTTGCTGAGACTGCGACGCCTGCTGTCCGCCCTGCTGCGAACGCGCGCCCGACTGCTGCCCGGACTGCGCGCCGGTCTGCCGAGATTGAATGCCGGTCTGTTGCTGCGACTGCTGAAGCTGCTGCGACTGCTGGCCGGTCTGCTGCGCTTGCTGCGCCTCGTCCTCGACGCCGCGCTCGCGCTGCGCCTCGCCCGTCGCGTTCTGCTCGGTTCGCGTCTGCACGCGCGGCGCGACCTCCGCGCGCTGCAAGCCGGTCTCGACCCACTTGACCTCGCCGGTCGCCACGGAGACTACCGCGAGGCGCGTGCGCCCCTGAAGGTCTCCGACCTTCGTGCGCCCCTGTATCTCCTCCGTGTAGCCGGAGTCCGAGACGTAATTCGGAACGATTGTGTTCCTGCCCGCCGAAGGCTCCGCGACGATTGCGACGACGTAAGTGCCGTCGGGCGACAGCAGCAGGCCCGCCACCGACTGCCCCGCCGAGAGCGTGAAGGGC
>JALZHC010000722.1 GCA_030914105.1 Acidobacteriota bacterium | reverse complement strand
GACATGTACGACACGAGTGGCTCCTACAGCGTTTGCTACGCCTCGCCTACCGACGCCGACCTCGCGCAGAGGCTGATCTGGCTGAGGACGGCAATCGCACGCGAAGAGGCGCGGCTCAGAAAGCCCGCCCGCGTCGCCGACGAGTGGCGCGCTCTGCGCTCGGTCAAGCTCGGCCAGCCGCTCACGACCGGGGAGGCATACGCCTGGTTCGGAATGTTCCTCGGCCTCTTTCCGCCGTTCGCAATCTTCGCGCGGCTCGCCGCGGCATTCCTCTGGCACGCGCGCGGGCGGCTCGCGACACAAGACACGGCGCTCTACTGGGCGCTTCTCTTCCTCGCGATGAACGCCGTCTGCTGTCTCGTCGGTCGCAAGTTCGGCGGCTTCCTCGGACGCGAGCTTGGCGACCCCGCCGCGCGCACCTGGCCGGTCTTCGTCCTCTACTCTCTGCTCATGGGCATACCCTGGGCCCTGGTCACGGGCGGCGCGGGAGGCGCGGTCGGCTTGGGCGTCGGCGCGTTCTTCGGCATCGCCTTCGCGGTTCCCGTCGCGGTCGCGGCCTTCCCCGCCTTCGCCGTCCTTCACCGACTGCTCTCGCGCGATGGTATGATTGAGGAGCAACACCTCTGGCCGCTCGCGTTCGGCGTGCCCCTCGTCGCCGCCGCGCTGATTCTGGGTTGGGGGATTCATTGAACAGAGTAGCCAGTAGCCAGTAGTCAGGAGCCAGTAGTTTCCGTCCTGTCGCGTCTGCCGCTCGATGGTCTCGCCGACGGAGTCCGGCAAGAGGTTTTTCTACTGACTACTGAATACTGGCTACTGGCTACTGTCTCCTGCTCCCATGCTTCTCGCCCTTCTGCTGCTGTCGCTCTTCACGCTCGTGCTGCTCGGCTTCTACGTCTTCGTGGCCGCGCCGCGCAGCCGCACGCACCAGACGTTTGCGGCCTTCATCGCCTGCCTTGCGCTCTGGACGATCAACGACATCGCGATGTGGGGCTTCGGCGGCGGGCCGAGGCTCGCGGGCTGGTGGGCGAACGCGAGCTTCGCACTCTCGCTCCTGTTGCAGTTCGCCTTCGTCGTCTTCGCGTGGGTCTTTCCAGAGAACGGCGAGGTGCCGGTCAGACGCGCCGCCGTCCTC
The DNA here is from genome assembly GCA_030914105.1 of Acidobacteriota bacterium. Lineage (GTDB taxonomy): Bacteria > Acidobacteriota > Blastocatellia > Pyrinomonadales > Pyrinomonadaceae > QHXN01. The sequence continues at coordinate 1,819 of JALZHC010000722.1, read as the reverse complement.
TTCTCGCCCGGCGCAGTCCTCTTCCCCGCCGCGCTCGCCGGCATGATGTGGAACGGACTCTACTTCGACGGCTCCGACTTCCGAATCAAACTCACGCCGCTCGCCTACGCCTTCGGACTCTACATCTACGCGCTCTTCGCATACGGTTTCGCCCTTCTCTTCCAAAAGTGGCGACGCTACCGCGCGAGCCTCTGGGGCAAGCAGCTCGGCGCCATACTCTGGGCGCTCATCATCACGGCCATCTTAAAGACCGCGGCCAACATCGCGCTGCCGCTCGCGGGCGTCTACACTTTGCTTCCCGTCGGCTCGGTCTTCGTCCTCGTCGGCGTCATCATCTACGCCTACGCCATCACGAACTTCAAGCTCTTCTCCATCCAGTCGGCGCTCGACCAGTTCCGCCTCTTCCCCATCGCCTACAAGGTTGCCTTCTCCATCGGCGCGGTCGCCGTCCTGAGCTTCGCGCTCTTCCAAATTCCGATCGTCTGGTGGAGCTTCTCAGACCACACAGCCGACGCCTGGCGGCGCTACCTCGTCTTCAGCGTCATCACGGCGCTGGTGCCGAACCTCCTGCTGGTCGCGCTCGTCATCCGCGTCATCTCGCGCCCCTTGCGCCGCCTGACCGAAGCCGCCGTTGACGTGGCGGGCGGCGCATACGGCACGCAGGTCGCGCTCAAGAGCAACGACGAGGTGGGACTGCTCGCGGCCTCCTTCAACGAGATGAGCCGCAAGATGGCCGACGACATCGAACGCCTGCGCGCACTGAACGAGCATCTCGTCCGCGCCGAGAAACTGGCCGCCGCCGGCGCGCTCGCCGCGGGCGTCGCGCACGAAGTCAACAACCCGCTCGCCTCCATCTCTTCGCTCATCCAAATCTTGCAGTCGCGCCCGCTCAACTCGGAGAACGAGGCCGAGACGCGCGAGATGCTGCGGCTGGTCTCGACGCAGATCGCGCGCATCTCGCAGGTGCTTCGCGACATGCTCGACTTCGCGCGCCAGCGCCCGCCCGCGCGCGCGCCGCTCGACCTCGCCGGCGTCGTCGAGTCGAGCTTGCGTCTCGCCAGCTTCGACAAATCTTTCAAGCGCCTCACGGTCACGACCGACTTCGACGCGCGCCTTCCGCTCATCCCTGCCGACGCGGATCAGTTGCAACAGGTCTTCCTCAACCTCTTCCTCAACGCGCGCGATGCGATGCCCGAAGGCGGCGAGCTTCGAGTCAGCGCCTTCTTCGACGCCGACACCGCCGAAGCCGTCGTCGCCGTCACGGACGAAGGGCACGGCATCCCCGAAGCGGCCCTGCCGCACGTCTTCGACCCCTTCTTCACGACGAAGCGCGCGGGCGCGGGCCTCGGCCTCGCCGTCTGCTACGGCATCGTCACGGCGCACGGCGGGCGCATCACGGTCGAGTCGAGCGACGTGCGCGGCACGACCGTCCGCGTCCGTCTGCCAGCCGGCGTTGACGCCCGCGCCGAACTTGCGCCGCGCGCTCAGTCTGTGCAGACTTCGACGGCAGGGGAGGACTGAGGGGCTGCCCCGAAGGGAGTGCCGCGGCGGCGGGAAGCGACCCGGCCACGACAAGGCGACGAAGATGTTCACCCACCGAATCGAAGACGAACTTGAGCTGCGGCCCGTCGACGAGCGCCACGCCGAAGAGCTGACGGCGCTCGTCCGCCGCGACCTCGCGCACCTCAAGCCCTGGATGCCCTGGGCGACCGAGCGCTACTCGGTCGAGGACGCGCGCGAGTTCATCCGCCGCAACCTCCGCCAGGCCGCCGAAGACCAGGGCTTCGCCACGCTCATCTTCTTCCGCGGTCGCGTCGCG
>JALZHC010000153.1 GCA_030914105.1 Acidobacteriota bacterium | reverse complement strand
GTCCAGGAGTTCGGGATAGTCGTAGATGCCGACCAGACCGCCCCAGGTCTTCTTGCCGACGAGCGGCCCGATGCCGGCCTTGCGGAAGTACCACGGAAGCGCGTCGCCGCCGGAGCCGGCCATCTCGTTAATGACCATCACCTTCGGCCCGTAGATCGAGCCGACGGGGTAAGAATAATCCTCGCCCTCGCGCGTGGTGACGCGGCTCATCGGCGGGCGGCGCAGCGCGTCGATGATGTAGTCGGCGATATCGCCGCCGCTGTTGAAGCGCTCGTCGATGACGACGGCCTGCTTGTCCGTCTGCGAGAAGAAGTAGCGGTTGAAGTTCGTGAAGCCCGCGCCCGCAGTGTTCGGCAGGTAGACGTAGGCGACGCGACCGCCGCTCAACTGATCCACCTTGCGGCGGTTGTCTTCAATCCACGCGAGCAGACGAAGCCCGCGCTCCGAAGCTACGGGGACGACCGTCACCTCGCGCGAGCCTGTCCCGTCCGGGTTCGGCCCGACGCGCAGCGCGACCGATTTGCCCGCCGTGCCCTCGAAGACCTGATAGATGTTGTCCGTCGCGCGCAGCTCGCGACCGCGAACGGCCAGAAGGTACTCGCCCGCGCGGACGTTGACGCCGGGCTGCGTGAGCGGCGCGCGCAGGGAAGGGTTCCAGTTCTCGCCGTTGTAGACGCGCGCGAAGCGGTAGCGCCCGCGGTCAACGTCGTAGTCCGCGCCGAGCAGTCCGCCGCCGACGCGCTTCACGTCGGGCAGCTCGCCGCCGCCCACGAAGACGTGGCCCGTGGTCAGCTCGCCGAGCATCTCCTCGAAGAGGTAGTTGAGGTCGTCGCGGCTCGCCAGGCGTTCGAGGTAAGGCTCGTACTTGGCTTCGGCGGCCTTGAGGTCGAGGCCGTGATGGTTCGGGTCGTAGAAGAAGTCGCGCTCGACGCGCCAAACCTCTCGGTACATCTGCCGCCACTCGGCGCGCGGGTCAACCTGCACGGTCAGGTCGTCTAATTTCAGCGCGCCCTCGCCGGGCTTGGGCGGCTGCGCGGTGCCGGCGATGAACCACTGCGGGCCGCGGCGGAAGAGAACCTTCTCGCCGTTGAAGGAAACGTCGAGCGCGGTGACGGCGTCGAGGAAGCGTTCGGACTTGCGCGTCGAGAGGTCGAACTTGCTGATTGCGAGCGGCGGGTCGTCGTCCTCGCCGAGGACGGGCGGGCCTTCGGCGAGGAAGAGCACGCCCGCCTTGCCGGTCTCAAGCCCCATGTAGTTGCGCGCGGGCACGGGCAGGGCGAGAACGCGCTGGCCTATCTGTTCGAGGTCAACGCGGACGACCACAGGCTTCTTCTGTGCACCGGGCCTGGCAGCGGCTGCGGCCTGTCCGGCGGCGTCTGGTGTCGGCGGCGTTTGAGAGGCGTCGGGCGTAGGGCTGGGAGTCGCAGCGGCTTCCGAAGCGACCTTCTCGTCGTCGCTTTCAGGCGCGAGTGGCGACGCTTGCGTCTTGTCGAGCACGATCATGTAGACGCTACGCGTGAAGGGACGGTTGATGCTCGACATCTCAAGCCAGCTATTCGCCTGCCCCATGTCGGTGCTCGCGGCGAAGAAGAGGTACTTGCCGCCCTTATCAAAGACGGGGTAGCGCGCGTCGCTCATGCCGTCGGTCGCCTGGAAAGATTTCTTCTGCTCAATCGAGTAGAGGAAGACGGCGTGCAGGTGGTTCGGGAGCTGCCGCGTGTATGCGAGCCACTTCGAGTCGGGCGACCAGGCGGGGTCGAGCGAGTGGAACGGCAGCTCGTAGATGTCTGAGTCGACGCGCACGGGCGTGGGGTGGTCGAGGTCAACGTACCAGACGTTCATGCGCTTGTCCGTGTAGGCGACCTTCTTCGAGTCGGGCGACCAGCGCGGCGAGTAGAAGAATGACGGCGGCTGGCCGAGGTCTACTTTTCGCGCCTCGCCCATGCCGGTCTGGTCGCGAAGGTGGAGCGCGTACTCGCCGGACTCGTCGGAGAAGTAGGCGACCCACTTGCCGTCGGGCGACCAGGCCGGGTCGCGCTCGGCGGCGGCGACCGTGTTCGTCAAATCGCGCACGTCGCCCTTCTCCGCGGGCACGGTCAGAATCTCGCCGCGCGCCTCGAAGACCGCGCGCGCCCCCGAAGGCGAGATGCCGGCGTTGCGTATGCGGCGCGGCTCGATCTTCAAAAAGTGCGGGCGCACTTCGGGCAGGTCGCCCGCGACCGAGATGTCGAGCCGACGGGACGCGCGCGAGTCGAGGTCGTAGAGGTAGATTGTGCCGAACTGCTCGTAGGCGATTGCGCCGGGGCCGGCTGAGGCCGACTTGATGTCGAGGCCGTTATTGTCGACGACCTGTTTGACCGTCTTCGACGCCGTGTCGTAACTGAAGAGCGTGACGGGGCCGTTGCGGTCGGAGAGGAAGTAGATGGTCTGCCCGACCCACATCGGGTCGAAGTCGTTCGAGTTCTCGCGCGGCAGCTTCTCGACGCTTGAGTCCGAGAGGTCTGCGATCCAGATGGGCTTCGTCTGCCCGCCGCGGTAACGCTTCCAAGCGGCCTGCCACTGCCCGTGCGGAACATAGGCGACGTGCGTGCCGTCGGGCGAGTAGGAAGCCTCCTCAGCCGTCGGCAGCGGCAGTTCGTTCGTCACTTCGGGGCCGCCGGCGGCCGGGATTGTGTAGAGGCGATTGAAGAAAGTGTAACTGGCGCGCGAAGAGCGGAAGAGGATGCGCGTGCCGTCGGGCGTCCAGCCGACGGCCACGTCCGCCGCCGGATGATAAGTGAGACGGCGCGGCACTCCGCCCGACGCGGGCACGACGTAAACGTCGACGTTGCCGTCGTACTCGCCCGTGAAGGCGAGCTGCGTCCCGTCGGGCGAGAAAGAGGGGTCGGTCTCTATTCCGGCGCCCGCGGTCAGTCGCCTCGCCTCGCCGCCCTCGCGCGGGACGATCCAGAGGTCGCCGCCGTAGACGAAGGCGACCTGCGTGCGGCTCAAGGCCGGGTGGCGCAGAAGCAGCGGCTGCGGGCCTTGCGCGGAGCAGACGGGCGCGGCGAAGATGAGGAGCAGAAGGCAGAGAACTGTTCGCGTCATCGTTGGCTTTCCTTTCAGGAGACCGGGAATCGTGTTTTCGTTCGAGGCGGACGGGCCTCAGCCGCCGCGTCGGGCGGCGCTCGCAGTAACTCTGCGACGGGCCGGAGCCACCTTTTGACGGGCCGTGCTTACAGCAGCTCTTTTATCCTCTCCGTCGGTCGTCCGAGCACGGCGCGCTCGCCCCGCTCGACGATGGGGCGCTGGATGAGGTCCGGGTGCTCGGCCATGAGGCGGATGATTTCGTCGTCGGAGAGTTCGCGCTGGGCCAGCCCAAGTTCTTTGTAGACTGGCTCGCCCGTCCGCAGAAGCTCGCGCGGGCTGATGCCCATCTTGCCTATCAGCTCGCGCAGCTTCTCCTCGCCGAGCGGGTCGGTGACGTAGTTGACCTTCTCGTAAGCAATCCCGCTCTCACGGAGCAGGCGGTCGGCCTCGCGACACTTGCTTCAGGTCGGCTTCTCGTAGACGGTGATTTTGTCGGTCATAAGATTCAAGTAGCCAGTAGTCAGTAGTCAGTAGTCAGTAGAAGAGCCTTCGTTAATGCGAGCCAGCGATGAAAACGGCGACGCCCGCGGCGCGGAGCGTCTACTGGCTACTGTCTACTGTCTACTCACGGGAAGATGCCGCGGACGCGCGTGGCCTCGGCGACGCGACTGACGGCGAGGATGTATGCGCCCGTGCGCATGTCCGTCCGGTAACGTTCGGCGGTCGCGTAGACGCTGGCGAAGGAGCCGCGCATCGTCTGCTCAAGCGTGTCGCGCACGCGGTCTTCCGTCCAGAAGTAGCTGTACTGATCCTGCACCCACTCGTAATAGCTGACGGTTACGCCGCCGGCGTTGGCGAGGATGTCGGGCACGAGGAAGACGCCGCGGTCGAAGAGCACGCGGTCGGAGTCGGGCGTCACAGGCCCGTTCGCCAGCTCCGCGATGATCGAGGCGCGCACGCTCCCGACGTTCGCGAGCGTGATGCTGTTCTCCAAAGCCGCCGGCAGCAGCACGTCGCAGTCAACTTCCAGAACCTCGTCGCGCGGGATGGGCTGCGTGTTCGCCAGGCCCTCGACCGTGCCGGTCTCCGCCTTGTGGCGGAGCGCCGCCTGCACGCCGATGCCGTGCTCGTTGTAGACGCCCGCGCGCGAGTCCGCGATGGCGACCACGCGCGCGCCGTCCTCGGCCGAGACAAGGCGTGCGAAGTTCGCGCCCGCGTTGCCGAAGCCGTGGATGGCGACGCGCGCGTCTCTCAAAGAGATGCCGCGCACGCGGCAGGCCTCGCGCACAGTGTAGAGACAGCCGCGCGCCGTCGCCTCGCCGCGCCCCTGCGAGCCGCCCAGCGCGATGGGCTTGCCCGTGACGACGCCCAGCTCCGTGTGGCCGTGAATCATCGAGATGGTGTCCATGATCCAGGCCATCGTCTGCTCGTCCGTGTAAACGTCCGGAGCCGGGATGTCGCGGTCGGGGCCGATGACGGGCGCAATCTCGAAGGCGTAGCGGCGCGTCAGTCGTTCAAGTTCGCCCTTCGACATTGACTTCGGGTCGCAGACGACGCCGCCCTTGCCGCCGCCGTAAGGGATGCCGACCGTGGCGCACTTCCAGGTCATCCAGGAGGCGAGCGCCTTCACTTCGTCGAGAGTGACGTTGGGATGGAAGCGGATGCCGCCCTTGGCGGGGCCGCGCGCGATGTTGTGCTGCACGCGGTAGCCCTCGAAGACTCTCACCTCGCCGCCGTCCATCCTCACGGGGATGGAGACGACGAGCTGCCGCTTGGCATTCTTCAAGACCTGCCGCGTAGACTCGTCGAGCTCCAGGTAGTCGGCGGCGGTCTCGAACTGCCTCTGCGCGATCTTGAACGGGTTGAGTTCTTCCCGAACCGCACTCGGCGGTGTCGTCTGAACCATAACGAAGGACTCCTTTCGAGGTCGGTAGGAATTAAGAGCAGGAATGTCCCCGTGTTCGTCCGCGGCATCGTAAGAGTTCCGGGTTCAAAGTTCAAGGCGGTAGCCCGACCGTGAGGGAGGGCGTTACAGGTGACGAGTGCGGAGCGATGAATAAAGAACGCAAGCTGCCTCTCATTCATCGTTCGCCATCCTGCATATCTGAGTTTACCATTTCCGATACGCCCTCTCTCACGGTCGGGCTACGGCCTCGGTCGGATTCTCAGTCTTCAGCCTTCTCTTCGATTTCGGTGATGTCGCCCTCTGTGAAGAGGTATGTGCGCATGTGACGGTCGAAGACGGGGTTGATGCGGCGCAGGTATTCCAGCGCCATCATGGCGTGCTCGATCTCCTCGTCGCGGTTGTGCGCGAGGATGCGTCGGAGCTGTTCGTCCTTCGTCACCTCGACGCGCTGGTTGTACCAGTCAACGGCCTCCAGCTCCTCCTGCAAAGACTTCAGCGCCCGCGAGAAGTTGAGCGTCTCCTCGCTCATCTTCCCGTAGTCCTCGTGCCACTCTGCGCTCGTCGCCACGTCCGTTCCCTCCCTCGATGCCTTCCTTCGTGAAGCGCGTTCATCCTAAAAGTTCCAAGTTCAAAGTTCAAGGTTCAAAGTCGGGAACGGGTTCTTAACTTTGAACCTTGAACTTTGAACTTGGAACTAAATTGTGGAACAAGCGCGCCCGACGCGGGGTCTAAGCCGTCGAGTCTCCCGCTCGACCCGTTGGCACCGGCTCGGAGGAGGAAACTGATGTTTAGTAACCTGATCGAGTCGGGGTCGCACGCCGCTGACCTCAAGCGCAAGGGCCGGTTCTTTCTCGGCACGACCGCCTTCTACATCCTGCTCCTCGCCGTCACCGGCGTCGGCAGCATCTACGCCTACAACGCGCGCCTCGACGAGCCGGGCGACTACGAAGTGATCTCGATGATGTACTTCCCGCCAGCCGCTGCCGCCGAGCCTGAGCGGCGCGACGAGCCGAAGCAGGCGGCCAGTCAGAACCGCGTCAACCAGATTTCGACGAGGCCGGAGATTTCCGTCGAGACGCCTTATCACGGCGAGCACATCGCCAGCATTACAACCCCGGAGATAAACCCGCGCCTGCCCGTCGCCATCGCCCCGACCTCCACGGACGCCGCGCCCGGCGGCCTCGTCGTCGGCCCGAACAACGGCCCCGGAATCCCTAACGGCGGGGGCGGGCCGGTGGTGGGCGAACCCGCCGAAGCGCCGCCCCCCATCATCAGGGCGACCCCGCAGCAGACGCCCGCGCCGCAGCCGCAGAAGCCGAGCGGCCCGCTTGTCCTCTCCTCCTCCGTGTTGACCGGCAAGGCCATCAGTAAGCCCGCGCCGCCCTACCCCACGCTCGCGAGGACGGCGGGCGTACAAGGCCCGGTCGCCGTGCAGGTCTTGATTGACGAGCAGGGGCGCGTCGTCTCCGCCAAGGCGACGAGCGGACACCCCCTGCTCCTACAGGCGGCGGTTCAGGCCGCCTACCAGGCGCGATTCACGCCCACGCTCCTCGGCGGCCAACCCGTCAAGGTCACGGGCGTCATCACCTACAACTTCATGCTCAACCGCTAAAGAACGGAAGGCAGAAAGCAGAAGGCAGAAGGCAGCCCGTTGGGCGTTCACCAAAGAGGTGCAAATTCGCCCGACTGCCTTCTGCCTACTGCCTTCTGTATTGCCGCGGCACGCGCGCGCTGACGCCGCAGGTGATCTCGTAGGAGAGCGTGCCGGCAGTCTGCGCGAGGTCTTCCGCGGGGACTTCGAGGTCGCCGTCCGCGCCGAGCAGAGTCACGCGCTCGCCGACGGCGACGCCGGGCACATCCGTCACGTCAATCAGCGTGAAGTCCATCGAGACGCGCCCCACTACCGACGCCAACACACCGCGCACGACGACGCGCCCGCGGTTTGAAAGCACGCGCGCGTAGCCGTCCGCGTAGCCCGCCGGCACGGTCGCCACCGTCATCTCGCGCGCGGCCTCGAACGTGCACCCATAGCCCAGAGTCTCCCCCGCGTGCACGCGCTTCAAGAGCACGACGCGCGAGCGCAAAGCCATCACGGGCCGCAGCCGCGGCACATCGGCGAGCGGCGGCAGCACGTCGCGCCAAAGTCCGTAGAGCACGCCGCCGGGCCTGACCATGTTGCCGTGCGTCTCGGCGTGCGCGAACGTGGCCGCCGAGTTAGCCATGTGCTCGTAAACGGGGCTGTGACCCTTCTCGCGGAACGCCGCGACCGCCTCGCGGAAGCGGCGCAACTGCTCTTCGGTGAAGCAGTCGCGGCGCGGCTCGTCAGCCGCCGCGAAGTGCGTCATCACGCCGCCGACGCGCAAGTGCCGGAAGGCGAGAAGCCTTTCGGCGAACTCCGCCGCCTCGTCGTATCGCACGCCGAGACGGCCCATGCC
>JALZHC010000152.1:6043-7426 GCA_030914105.1 Acidobacteriota bacterium | reverse complement strand
ACGATGAGCTTCAGCTCGTCCACGTCGAAAGGCTTCTGGATGAAGTCGTCCGCGCCGAGCTTGAAAGCCTCGCGCGCCGTCTCGACCGTGGCGAAGGCCGTCATCATCACTACGCCCGCGTCGGGCAAAAACTCGCGAACCTTTCGCAGCAGCTCGATGCCGTTCATGTCCGGCATCCGCACGTCCGAGATGATGAGGTCTGCCGGCTCCTCGCGCAGAAGCTCCAACGCTCGCGCGCCGTTTTCAGCAGAGCGCACGGCGTGGCCCGCGCCGCGCCCGAAGACGTGCGACAAAAGCTGCCGCATGCCCGGCTCGTCGTCAACGATCAGAAGGTTTGCCATAGGCTTGATTCGAGACCGCGCGCGGCGCGCGCCGTCAGCCGCCGTCTCCGTTACGCTCCCGAAAGTAGCGGTCAACGACGGCAGTCAGATTCTTAACAGCCTCATCCGTCTTCTTGATGTTCTCAGCCGTTATCATCTGCGCCTCAATGAGGGCGTTGATTTTGGCGTCGGTATACTCGAAGCGTTTCACCGTCGCCGCGGCGAAGCGCGCGAGGAGGTTCTCAATCTGGGTAATCTTGTCTTCCCCCTTCGCCTGCGACTCTTGCAGCTTCTGAATGTTCGCAGTGATCCGGGCCTGCTGGTTGACGATGAACTCCATCGTCCTCTGCATCTCTTCGTTGGTCATGTGTAAGCCTCGCCTTTCTCCTTCGGCCCGCGTGGGTGGCTTCGGGCGTCGGCTCAGTTCTGTTTCTCCGGCAGCTCGATGGTGATGGTCGTGCCGTGACCCTCGCGGCTGCGGACGTTGATTGTACCACCGTGGTCGCGGATTATCTGATAGACGATTGAGAGGCCGAGGCCCGTGCCGCCGGTCGTCGAGGAGGAGAAAGGCTCGAAGAGGCGCTCAACCTGCGCGGGCGACATGCCTGCGCCCGTGTCCGTGAAGATGATGCGCACCAGCCCTTCGCGCGGGCGGCGCATCTCTGCGCGCAGGCGTCCGCCGCCGGGCATGGCCTTCAAGGCGTTGCGCGCGAGGTTCCAGAAGACCTGCTTGACGCCCTCGGCGTCGGCGAGCGCCGTCAACGGCTCTTCGGGTAAGTCCTCTTCGAGCAGGTGGCCGTCCGAGACTTCGGGGCTGTGGCGCAGCAGCGCGAAGGTCTCGCGCAGAGGCTCGCGCAGGTCGCACTCGACGAGCGAGAACTTGCGCGGTCGCGCGTAGGTCAAAAAGTCCGTGATGATGCGGTTGAGGCGGTCTGACTCGCGCAGCACGATCTCCATCAGCTCGGCCTGCGACGGGTCGGCCTGCATCTCCGAGCGCAGGACTTGAATCGAGCCGCGCATGGCCGCGAGCGGGTTGCGTATCTCGTGCGCGATGCCGGCGGCG
>JALZHC010000152.1:0-6033 GCA_030914105.1 Acidobacteriota bacterium | reverse complement strand
GCGACGCGCCCGACCGCCGAGAGTCTCTCCTGCCGGCGCGAGGTCTCTTCCATCGAGCGGATGTCGGTCAAGTCCTGGAAGGTGATGACCAGTCCCGTCGTCTCGCCGCTTTCGGACGAGAGCGGCGAGATGCTGTAGCCGAGCTTGACGAGGAAGCCTTCGGCGGTCAGGCACTCGGCCTCGTGGCGCGGGCTGGCCCCGCCGTCGGCTGCGGCGCGCAGGGAGTCTTCGATGCGGCGCGCGATGTCGCCGAAGAGGATGGACACGTCCTGCCCGCGCAGTGCTTGCGCCGAGTAGCCGGTCATCTCCTCCGCCGCACGGTTCACGGTGTAGACGCGCCGATTGAGGTCGGTCGTAATCACGCCGGAGCGTATGGACTCGACGATGCGCTCGTGCAGCGCGCGCAAGGAAGCGAGCGCGCTCGCGGCCTCGCGCATCTCCACCTCGGAGCGCGTCTGCCGCACGGCGAGCCGCGCCGCGAGCAGGCCGACGACGAGAAAGGCCACGTCGTTCAGTCCCGTCGTCTCGACCGACTCGGCCAAAGACGCGGGCATCAGGCCGTGCCCGCCGTCCGCCCAACCCATTGCCAGCGCCACCATCGTCAACGTGTAGCAGGCCGCGCACCCGACCGACATCAGCAGAGACCCGCGCGCGCCCAGGAAGACGCTCGCCACCGAGATGGCGACGATGTAGAGGGCCGAGTAAGGCGAGCTGAGGTCTCCGGTCGCGCGGACGAGCCAGGTGACCAAGAGCGCGTCGAGCGCGAACTGCACGCCGGCCTGCGCGCGCAGAGGCACACGCGAGAACCGCAGCAGCAGCGCGTAAGCAGCCGACAGCGCGAGCACCGCACCCGCCAACGGCAAGACGCCGCCCAGCCTGTGCGTCTCCTGCACGCCCGACGTCGGCCCGCCCGCCCACAGCGCGCTCACTCCGAGCAGCAGCGCGGCGACGATGACGCGCCCCGCGATAAGCCGCCAGAGCCAGCGGCGGGGCGGGCCTGCCTCCTCGACCGTCGCGTTTCCCTCAAGCACGCTCATTCGTGCTTTAGCCTAGCATAAAAGGCGCGCGGCCCTGAGAATTTGTCGGCTGGCGTGCGCGCCCGGCACCACAGAATTTGTGACGCCGGGCATGCCGCGCCGTCGCGGCCTGACTTCGCCGCGCCCGACGGCAAGGGCGTTCGTGGAGGCTCGCCGAAGCGTTCGCCGAGGCTTCCCGCAAAGGGTTCACGAAGGCTTCCCCGTGCCGCCGTGAGGCATCTAAAAATTCGGGTGTCTTGGGCTTTTCAAGGCAAGCCCGGCCCGCCCGTTTCTTCGGAAATTAAAAAGATCAAGTGGGGTGCTTATGAGTAGACAGAGATTTCGATCCTCGTTCGTCAAGGGGACGGCGACCGCGCGCGCGCGGGCCGCGCTCCTCTCGTTTTTCGTCGCTGTGGCGCTCGCCGCGTTCGGGACGCAGGCCGGATTCGCGCAGCAGAACGCCGTCGGGCAGCCGGTCGCTTCGTCGGCTAGCTTGCCGGTGCAGACCTCTTACGCAGCCATCGTCAGCCGCGTCGCGCCGGCGGTCGTCACCGTGCGCTCGGAGCGTCGCGTGAAGGTCTCCGAGCAGCAGATGCCTTTCATGGACGACCCGATGCTGCGTGAGCTGTTCGGTGACCGCCTGCCGCGCGGCGGCCAGGGCCAGCAGCAGCCGCCGCGCACCGAGCGCGAACAGGGCCTCGGCTCCGGCGTTATCGTCAGCCCGGACGGCTACATCCTGACCAACCATCACGTCGTCGAAGGCGCGCAGCAGATCACGGTCGAGCTGACCGACGGGCGCGTCTTCAACGCCAGGCTCATCGGCTCCGACCAGCCGTCAGACCTCGCCGTCTTGAAGATTGACGCGTCGAGCTTGCCCGTGCTCGCGCTCGGCGACTCAGACCGCGCGCAGGTCGGCGACGTCGTGCTCGCCGTTGGAAACCCGCTCGGCATCGGCCAGACCGTCACCTCCGGCATCATCAGCGCCAAGGGGCGCACGACGGGCCTGGGCGACGGCAGCTTCGAGGACTTCATTCAAACCGACGCCGCCATCAACCGCGGCAACTCCGGCGGCGCGCTCGTCAACACGCAGGGCGAGCTGGTCGGCATCAACTCGCAGATACTCTCGCCTTCGGGCGGCTCAATCGGCATCGGCTTCGCCATCCCGGCCAACATGGCGCGCGACGTGATGACGCAGCTCATCAAGAATGGCCGCGTCCATCGCGGCATGATCGGCGTCGGCATCCAGAAAGTCACCGCCGACATCGCGCAGAGCCTCGGCCTCAAAGAGGTGCGCGGCGCGCTCGTCAGCGAGGTGCAGCCCGGCAGCCCCGCGGCCAGTGCGGGCGTGCGCCGCGGCGACGTGATCGTCGCCTTCAACGGCCAGCCCGTCGCCGACGATAACTCTCTGCGCAACATGGTTGCGCGCACGCAGCCCGGAAGCCCCGTCACCTTCGCGGTCGTCCGCGACGGGCGCGAGCTGCAACTGCGCGCCACGCTCGCAGAGCTGCCGGTCGAGAAGACGAAGGGCGACGACGCGGCGGCAGGCGCAGGAGCCGGCGCGAATGAGAGCGGGAAGCTCGGCGTCGCGGTCGAGCCGCTGACGCCGGAGCTGGCCGCCCGCGCGGAGCTTGCGCGCGACACGCGCGGCCTCGTCGTCCGCAGCGTTGAGCCGGAAGGGCCGGCTGCCGACGCCGGAATCCGCGCCGGTGACATCATCCAGGAGGTCAACCGCCAGCCCGTCGGCACGCGCGAAGAGCTGCGCGCCGCGCTCGAACGCTCCGGCACGCGCCCCGTGCTCGTGCTCGTCACGCGCCCCGGCCAGGGTACGGTCTTCCTGACCGTTCACCTGGGGCAGTGACCGCTCGTCCGGGTCAGTGATCTCGCTCGACGGCGGCTGCCGGCAGAGCCGCCGTCGCGACTTCACTTAACTGAATCGCGGGCCGGAGTCGGCTTTTCCTACCGATACCGGCCTGATTGAGACCGCCTGCGAAGCCCCGCGAGGGCAGGCAGGCGGTCGCTTACTTTGCGGACAGGCAGCCTTTTATTTTAAAGTCGCCCAGCCCTCCGTTTTTGGCGCGAATCCATTGATTGCAAAAGAATTTGCAAAATTTAAACCTAGTTTAATAACTTGTTGATAATAAAGCAGTTGACAATTCAAGAGCCTTCAGTTAATCTTCGCGCCGGATTGAGGCTCTGTCCCGCGAACCTTAATCGCCTGTCTTTCTATGTTCCCACCCACTTAGATAAGCGAAGGAAAGACAGGGCGGTTCTTTGTGCGCAAAGCGTTAGGTGCCTGGCCGCGGTACCTGTTTCAATCTTCTTACAAGTACATGGAGGTAACAGTGAAAAGCAAGAAACTCTCCCCGATGACATCCCTGTTGGTGTCATTTTTCTTCGTCGTGGGCATTCTGGTTGTTGACCTCACGAAAGCCCGAATCGTCCCTGCGGCTAATGCGCAGGCCCGCTCGCATTCTTTAGCCGTCGGCTCTTCTCTCAAGGTGGCGAACGCCACGGTCAAAGGCAGTAGGATCATCGCGAGGGGCGTGGTCGTCAACGGCGTCGCCACGGACGCTCTTTTCGTCGGCAAGGTCGGAGTCGTCAACAGCGTCGCCGTGTCCAACGGAAGCATCGGCCTCGACGGCATCGTGGTGAGCGGCGACTCGTCCACTAATACAGACGGCATCGTGGTGAGCGGCGATGCATCCACCAACACCGACGGCATCGTCGTCAGCGGCGACGCGACGACGAACACTGACGGCATCGTGGTGAGCGGCGACGCGACGACGAACACGGACGGGATTGTCGTCAGCGGCGATGCGGCGACGAACACCGATGGCATCGTCGTGAGCGGCGACGCGGCGACGAACACTGACGGCATTGTGGTGAGCGGCGACATCAGCGCGGCGGGCACGATGGAGATCACGGGCGGCGTCGTTCTGGGCGATAACGTGCGCGTGATTGACGGCATCGTTCACGGCGACGGCCTCAGGGTCTCCGGCGCGCTCATCAGCGGCAGGGGGCTTAGGATTTCGCGCGCGACCGTCGTGTCGCCGGCGCACTAAGGCGGGCGGCGGCGGGAGGTCGTCACTCTCCCCGGCGACCTTCAAACGAAGGGCAGCGGCCTCGTGCCGGCTGCCCTTCCGTATTTTTGGCCGCGCCCGCGCGGCGCTCTTTCGGGCCACACCCCGCGGGGCCGATTGTCCTCCGCGCGGTTTGAGAATATGATTTAGGTGGCCCCGGATTGAACCTTACTCACGCGGGATGACACTGCCTTCTGAAGTCGGCGGGCCGGGCGGCGCTCGTCTGAGGTCGCGGTCGCTCTTGCGTCATGAATAAGAAGCGTATCCTCGGATACTACATCTGGCTCGTCGTCGCCGCCGGGGCGCTGGCGCTCGTCTACTGCGTCGCGCGGCTTCCGGCCTCGCAGCTCGACATGAAGTTCGCGCTGCTCGCCGTGCTCACGATCTTCTTCAGCGCGCGCTTCGCCATCAGCATCCCGAACTACAGCGGACACCTCTCGATCTCCGACACCTTCATCTTCCTCATCATGCTCCTCTACGGCGGCGAGGCGGCGGCGCTCGTCGGCGCAGCCGAAGGCGCGTACACGTCTCTCCCGTACCGGCAGAAGCCGAGAACTGTGGCCTTCAACGGCTCGGTCATGGCGGTGACGACGCTGCTTTCGGCCACGGTTCTGCGCCTGAGCTTCGGGACAGTCACGGGGCTGCCGGGGACTGGGAACCTCCGCAACTTCCTCGCGGCGGTCTGCATCATGGCGACCGTGCAGTACGTCGTCAACTCCGGCCTCGCGGCGGTCTTCACGGCGCTGCGCAGGGATCAGAGCATCGGCCACATCTGGGGCAAGTACTACCTCTGGTCTTCGGTCACATACCTGGCGAGCGCCTCGGCAGCCGGCATCGTCGCGCGGCTCGTCGCGCGCTTCGGCTTCTTCTACGTGCTGCTGACCGCGCCCATCGTCTTCATCATCTACCTGACCTACAAGACCTACCTCAAGAACATCGAGACCTCCGTGGCGCAGGCCGAGCAGGCCGCGCGCGAGCGGATGCGCGAGCACTACGCGCAGATGGAGAAGCTCTCGGCCCTGGGCGAGCTGGCGTCGGGCGTGGCGCACAACTTCAACAACACGCTGACCGGCATCCTTGCGCGCGCGCAGCTCATGCTCGACGCCACCGACCCGCGCGAGATCAGGCGCGGCCTGCGCATCATCATCCAGACCGCCGAGGACGGCGCGAAGACCGTCAAGCGCATCCAGGACTTCGCGCGCCAGCGCCGCGACCAGGACTTCGTGCCGATTGACGTTGACCAGTTGATGCTCGAAGTCGCGGAGATCACGCGCCCGCGCTGGAAGGATCGCGCCGAGGCCGAGAACGTCCACATCAAGCTCGTCCGGCAGATCGGCTCGAACGCCGTCATCATGGGCGACGCGGGCGAGCTGCGCGAGGTGCTGGTCAACATGGTCTTCAACGCCGTGGACGCGATGCCGCAAGGGGGCACGCTCACGCTCTCGACGCGCGAGCTGGGCGAGGAGGTCGAGATTCGCGTCACGGACACGGGCACGGGGATGACCGAGGAGGTGCGCGCCAAAGTCTTCGACCCGTTCTTCACGACGAAGGGCAAGGCCGGCATGGGCCTCGGCCTTTCGGTCTCTTACGGCATCATCCGCCGGCACGAGGGGCAGGTCGAGGTCGCCTCCGAGGTCGGGCGCGGCACAACCTTCCGCGTGCGTCTGCCGAAGGCGGGCGCGGCGGCCTCTCTACCGGCTGAGTCGGTGCCGACGCCGGAGCTGCCTGCGCGCGACGTGCGGAGCCTGCGCATCCTCGTCGTTGACGACGAGGACTACGTGCGCGAGCTTCTCTCCGACATCCTCGAACGTGAGGGCTGCGAGGTGACGCTCGCCGCGGAGGGGCGCGAGGCTCTGCGGCTCTACGAGGCGGGCGAGTTCGACGCGGTCTTCACAGATGTCGGCCTGCCCGGCATGAGCGGCTGGGAGCTTGCGCGC
>JALZHC010000721.1 GCA_030914105.1 Acidobacteriota bacterium | reverse complement strand
GGCGGGGAAGATGTGTGTGAGCGTCTCGGTGAAGGTCTGCGGCTGTGTCTGCTGAATCTGCTGCACCGCCGCCCCGCCCGTCTCCGCGAGGGTCACGCCGACGCCGGGCTTCGTCAGGTTCACGACGGCGAGGCCGATGAAGAGCGCCACCGTCGTGACGACCTCGAAGTAGACGAGCGCCTTGACGCCCATCCGCCCGACCTTCTTCAAGTCCCCGCCGCCCGCGATGCCGACGACGAGGGTGGAGAAGACGAGCGGCGCGATGACCGACTTGATGAGATTCAGGAAGATGTTGCGCAGGAAGAAAAGCTCGACGCCCCACGCGGGCCGGAAGTAGCCGAGCGCCGCGCCCGCGACCAGCCCGACCAGAATCCAACCCGTCAAAGACAGACGCCACCACGGCCTGCGCCGCGCCGCTTCGACCGCTTTGTTTTCGCCAGCCATAATCGAAAGGATGAAGGCGGAAGGATGAAGGATGAAGTGAAGGCTGTCTCGCCTTCAGTCCATCACTTCATCCTTCCGCCTTCATCCTTCATCCTTTCGTTACCTTCCCCATTTCAGCTTATTCCTGAGAACGTCGAAGTAGTTGCGCGTGTACGCCTGGACGAGGTTGAAGGTGGTGCGGCTCTTGCGCACCTGTATGCGGTCGCCGTATTCGAGGGGGACGCCGACCTGCCCGTCGAGCGTGAGCGCGACCTCCTCGCGCGGCGTCTTCAAAACCAGCTCGAACTCCACGTCGTCCTGCACGACGAGCGGGCGGTTCGAGAGCGTGTGCGGGCAGATGGGCGTGACGACGACGGCGTTCATCGAGGGGTAGATGACGGGGCCGCCCGCCGAGAGGTTGTAGGCGGTCGAGCCGGTCGGCGTCGAGATGATGAGGCCGTCGGCGCGGAAGCAGTTGACGAATTTTTTGTCCACCCATGCCTCGATCTCGATGATGCGCGCGAGCGCCGACTTCGAGATGACCACGTCGTTCAGGACGCGGTCGTGCATCAGCTTCTCGCCCGCGCGGAAGACTTCCGCCGCGAGCATCAGGCGGCGGTCGAGCGCGTAGTCGCCGGCCAGTATCGCTTCGAGCGCGGGGATCATCTCCTCGACGGTGAACTCCGTGAGGTAGCCGAGCGTGCCGAAGTTGACGCCGAGCACGGGCGTCTCGGCGTCGCCGACCGTGCGCGCCGTGGCGATCATCGTGCCGTCGCCGCCGAGCACGACGAGCAGGTCGACGGTGCGCACAAGCTCCGTGTGCTCCATTGTCTGGACGGCGCAGCCGGTCTCGGCCTCGATGCGCGCGCGATCCATGCGCGGGCCGCCCGCCAGAGAGATGCCGCGCGCGCCGCACCACTCGGCCAGCAGGCAGAGGGTCTTCAGAGCCTCCGGCTGGTTCGGCTTGACGAGCACCCCGACGCTTCGGACGGCGAGTTTATCCATACCTGCGGCAGGCCGGAGCGGGAAACGAACCCGGCGAACCCTCTCGGAAGAGCGGCGCGGCGCGCAGGCCGCGAAGCCTTAAGAATTGACGCGAAAACTTGGGCGGATGATAGACGCGCCCGGCGGGGAGGGTCAAGAGCAGTAGCCAGTAGTCAGTAGCCAGAAGCCAGTAGGCTCTGCGTCGCAAGCGCCGACGTTAACATCGCTGCCGCCCACTGGAGAAGTTTTTCTACTGACTACTGACTACTGACTACTGGCTACTTCTTCAACGTCCGCGTGGTGTGTTCGGTGACGCTCGTGAAGTGTGCGTCGGGCAGCGCGCCGGGGCGCGCATGGCCGAGTTCGGCTGTGGACTGCGGGCGTGCGGCGAGGCGGGGCGCGGAATCCTTCTTCGCGCTCCCGAGCAGGAGGCGCATCCAGAAGCGCGTGAGCAGGAGGACGCTGCCGAGGATTGTGACTGAGCCGGTGATGGCGAGGGCGACGATGGCGTCGGGCGCGATGAAGTGCGCGAGGTCGCTGATCGTGCCGAACACTGCGGCCAGGCCCACACAGACGACCAGCAGCATCGTCACGCCGACGGCCCAGGCCATGCCCGCGGAGATCGCGGGGCGCGTCTCCTGTTGGCCGGTCGTCGCCAGGTGGTTGGTCGCCGCCAGCGGGTTCAGGTTGCCGCCGCAGCGGTTGCAGTAGTTCAGGCCCGGCGTTGTTTCCGTGCCGCAGTGTGGACAGTACATCGAAGACCTCCTCGGTCATTTGCCGTTCGGGGTGACGCAGGAAGGCGCGTCGGCCCAGACGCGGTCGCTTGAGACTTACGCGCGCAGGACTGGCAAAGTTCTCTGTTTGACCGGCGACGAAGGCGCACGCCGCCCGCCGTAGCCGCGAAGCGCGCCCCCGTCCTGACGCGCGCCTGCGTCTTCGCGCTCACGCCGCGACTCCCAGACGCGCGCCAGCCGTCGCAGCTCCGCGCCGTCCCCTTCAGGGTCAACGAGTGTGAGCCAGACGGGCAGCGGCAGCCAGTCCCAAGCCGCGCCGTAGACCTCCCGGTTCAGACGCTCGACGCGCCGCTCCTCGCGCCACTGGAGCGAGAGCGGCGGCACGTCCGCCCAATTGTCGTAGCAAGCGTGCTGGATGCAGGGCGCGGGCTTGGCGCGTCGGTGGACGAGGCAGCCCCGACCCTTCGCGAAGAGCGGGCACGCGAACGTCTGCGCGAAAGTGTCGCCCGCCGCGGCGAGGCCGTAACGCTCGACCGCCTCGCGCGCACGACGGTAGACCGCGCGCCTCTCATCATCCGTCAGCCGCGGCGTCCGCCTGATGGTCTCAACGATAGCCACGGCTTCGAGCCGCGTGATGTGGACGTTCACGAAATGCGCGTCCGTGCAGCACACGCCCGGCGTCGGGCACGCGCGGCAGTCAACGGCGCGGTGCTCGAAGTTTAATTTGACGTGGGTCTGGAAGGCGGCCTTGCCGCGCTGCAAGCGCGCCAGCGCCGACGCCTCCGATAATCTTCTCATCAGCTTCGCATCCGCCTCG
>JALZHC010000720.1 GCA_030914105.1 Acidobacteriota bacterium | reverse complement strand
GACCATCTGCGTGTGCACGTCCATCTGCTTCTTGTAGTAAAAAATTTCGGCGTTCGTCTCGGCCTGCGGAATCTTCTTGCGGCCCATCGCCGCCGCCGCGGCTGCCGAGGACGACTCGCGCGCCTGCGAAGGGCCTCCGCCCGTGCGGTGCTGCGGCGGGCGCGGCGCTGCGCCCTCGGGGCGCTCCCTTGGGCCGCTGGTCTCGCGGCCCTTAACTTCTGCCAGTGTCGTGCGAATTAGTTTGCGGTTCACCTTAGTCTCCTCACCTCCAGTAGTGCCAAAAAGCTTGCATGAATTCGGGCGCGTCCGTGGTCTGCGGCGAAACAGGATCGGGCCGAAGACAGTACACAGCGACGCGTGCGCTTTGGCGTCTTCACACAGTCTGCGGTCTGAAGTAAACAGACGAGAAACGGTCTTTACCCGTGGTTGATTTCAATCCTGTCAGGTTTTGCGCGACATGCTACACGACCGAAGTTCAAAGTTCAAGGTTGCAGGTTCAAAGTTCCAACCCGCGCCGAAAAAAAGTTCAAGGCTCAAAGTCACGCGCCGGACTATGAGCCTTGAACCTGAAACTTTGAACCTGGAACTTTGAGCTAAAGTTCAGTCCGCCTTCTTGCGGATGAAGGTCGGCACGTCGAGGTCGTCGGAGCGCGTGGGCGCAGCCGTGCGGCCCGGCAGGTCTGCGGGCTGCGTGTAGCGCGCAGGAGCCGCGGTCGCGCCGGCGTGAGTCGTCGTGCCCACGTCCGCCGACTCGCGGTCGAAGCCCGTGGCGATGACGGTGATCTTCATCTCGTCGTGCAGCGTCTCGTCAATGACCGCGCCGAAGATGATGTTGGCGTCGTCGTCCGCCGACTCGCGGATAATCGAGCTGGCCTCGTTGACCTCGTACAGGGTCAAGTCCGGCCCGCCCGTGATGTTGATGAGCACGCCCTTCGCGCCCTGAATCGTCGCCTCTTCGAGCAGGGGCGACGAGATGGCCTGCTGCGTCGCCTCGACCGCGCGATTCTCTCCGCTCGCGCGACCCGCGCCCATCAAAGCGAGGCCCATGCCCTGCATGATCGTCTTCACGTCGGCGAAGTCGAGGTTGATTAAACCGGGCACGATGATGAGGTCTGAGATGCCCTGCACGGCCTGGCGCAGAACGTCGTCGGCCATCTTGAAGGCGTCCGTGAGCGAGACGTTCTTATCAACCGTGTGCAGCAAACGCTCGTTCGGGATCGTGATCACCGTGTCCACGCACTCGCGAAGCTCCCGCAGACCGACCTCGGCCTGCGTCATCCGACGCTTGCCCTCGAAATGGAAGGGCTTGGTGACGACGGCGACCGTCAAGGCGTTTAGCTCCGTGGCGAGCGAGGCGATGATGGGGGCCGCCCCCGTGCCCGTCCCGCCGCCGAGGCCCGTTGTGACAAAGACCATGTCGGCTCCTTCCAGAGCTTCGATGATCTTCTCGGTGTCTTCGAGCGCGGCGTTGCGACCGATGTCGGGGTTCGCGCCCGCGCCGAGGCCCTTCGTGAGCTTGCCGCCGAGCTGAATCTTGATGGGCGCGCGCGAACGCTTCAACGCCTGCAGGTCTGTGTTGGCGACGAGGAACTCGATGCCCTCAATGCCGGCTTCGATCATGCGGTTGACGGCGTTTCCGCCGCCGCCGCCGACGCCGACGACTTTGATGCGAGCGCCGGTGATGGGCGGGTCGTCGTCGATGAAAATGTTGATTCCGCTCGCCGGACGGCCTTCCGGTGTCATAGTCTGCAAGTTCCTCTCTCCTTCTGAAGCATCCCCGGCCTCGAAAGGGTTCATGCGGTTATCTTGGGCTGTGCGCGCCGCCGACGACAATATATTGAGGACTATATCTTGTGCCGGCTGGCGCGGCAGCATACAACATCTTCTCAGAAAATACCACCAAAACGATTCCGAAATTTCGAGACGAGCGCGCCCAGGCCCCCCGCGCCTTGCGCGCGAGCGAGCGAAGCCCGCATTTCCGCCGATTTCGTGCGCTGTCCCGTCAGGCAGAGTCCGGCGGCGGCGGCCCACGCCGGACTCTGTATGTCTTCGACCAACCCGCCGAAGCGGTCGCGCTCCGGGTAGCCGAGGCGGACGGGCGCGTCGAAGACCTGCTCGGCGATCTCGGCCATGCCGCCGAGCAGAGAGCCGCCGCCGGTCAGAACGACGCCGCTCGAAAGTTGACCCTCCCAGCCTGCCTCGCGTATCTCGTCGGCGACGTGCGACAGCACCTCCTCGGCGCGCGGTTGCAGAATGTCGCAAAGAATCTGGCGCGAGAGCTGGCGCGGCGGTCGCCCGCCGACCGAAGGCACTTCGACCAGCTCGCTCCGCTCGGCCTCCGACAAACTCAAAGCGCAGGCGCAGCCCGTCACGCGCTTGATCTTCTCGGCTTCGGGAATCGGCGTGCGCAGGCCGAAGGCGATGTCGTTGGTGAAGTGCGAGCCTCCCAAAGCGAAGACCGCCGTGTGCTGGACGGCCCCGCGCTGATAGATGATGAGGCCCGTCGTCTCCGCGCCGATGTCCACGAGCGCCGCGCCGAACTCCTTGTCGTCGTCGGTCAGAGAGGCTTCGGCGGCGGCGAGTTGTTCCAAGACCATCTCGCCGACGACCAGTCCGGCGCGGTTGACGGCGTTGATGACGTTCTGGCGCGCGGTCACGGGGCTTGTGACGATGTGGACTTTGACGGCGAGACGCGCGCCGATCATGCCGACGGGGTCGTTGATGCCGTCCTGGTCATCGACGATGAACTCTTGCGGCAAACGGTCAACGATCTCGCGGCCCGCAGGCAGTTGGATGGCCGAGGCCGACTCAATCGCGCGGCGCACGTCGTCCTGCGTGATCTCGCGGTCGCGGCCCGCGACGACGATGGGCGCGTGTGCGTTGCGTCGCCCGTGGCCCGACTCGTAGACGGGGTCGCGCTCGCGGCCCGAGACGGCGACGATGGCCTGGCCGTTAACTCCCATGA
>JALZHC010000151.1 GCA_030914105.1 Acidobacteriota bacterium | reverse complement strand
CTCGACGCCGAGGGCGGCTCGCTCATGTTGGACATCAGCGGCCCGTCCATTCACCGCATGGCCGAGGAGGGTTGCGACTGGCCGAATCTTGACGCCATCTGGGTCAGCCACTTTCACCTCGATCACGTCGGCGGCCTCGCGCCCTTCCTCTTCGGCACGAAGCACGCGCCGCAGACGCGTGAGCGCCGCAAGGCTCTCAAGGTCTTCGGCCCGCGCGGGACTGAAGAACTACTGCGACGCTTCGACGAGGCGGGCAGCTACAAGCTCTTCCGACAGCCCTTCCCGCTCGAAGTGCGCGAGGTCGCGCCGCGCTCTGAGTTCGAGGTCTTCGAGGGACTTCGCGCCCAAACCTTCTCGACGCCCCACACCGCCGAGAGCCTCGCCGTCCGTCTGACCGACGCGAGCGGCGCGTCGCTCGTCTACACCTCCGACACCGGCTACACCGAGTCGCTCGCCGCGTTCGCGCGCGCCGCAGACCTGTTCCTCCTGGAGTGCTCCTTCTTCCGCTCGAAGCCCATCGAGACGCACCTCGAACTCGAAGACGCGATGAGACTCGCCGGCCTCGCGGGCGCACGCCGAGTCGTGCTCGCACACCTCTATCCTGAGTGGGACGGCATGGACATCCGGACCGAAGCGCGGAAGCTCTGGGACGGCGAGACGATTGAGGCGCGCGACGGGCTGCGTTTAGAAATATAGAGCGGATTCTGGGGCGTGCCGTCCGAGGCGGAAGCCGGAACGTGAGGGAGGGCGTGAGAGCAAGGATGAAGGCGGAAGGATGAAGTGGATGCTGTTGGGCATTTACTTCATCCTTCCGCCTTCCTACTTCATCCTTCCAAAGACGCCCTCTCTTACGGTCGGGCTACTGCCCTGCATCTCCCTCATTTCAGCCGAATCTCTACGCGGTTCTGTTCGAGCGCGTTGCCGGTGGCACGTTGCAGTTCGGCGAGGGCCTTGTTTAGCTCGGTCTG
Source organism: Acidobacteriota bacterium (assembly GCA_030914105.1). Classification (GTDB taxonomy): domain Bacteria; phylum Acidobacteriota; class Blastocatellia; order Pyrinomonadales; family Pyrinomonadaceae; genus QHXN01. The sequence continues at coordinate 6,497 of JALZHC010000151.1, read as the reverse complement.
CGCGCGCAGCTCGTTGCCGCGGGCGGTGGTGAGCGCGGTCTGGCGCTCAAGGACGAGGAAGACCGTGGACTGGCCGGCGTCGAGCTTGCGCTGCTCGGAGGTGTACTGCTGCTCGGAGGCCGAGCGCGTGGCGGCTGCGGCGCGCAGGCGCGACTCGGCGGTACGCACCTGCTGGATGGCGTTGCGCACGTCAACCTGTATGAGCTGCTCCAACTGCTCGCGCTGCGTGTGGATGCGCTGTTGGTCAACGAGCGCGCGCCCCAGTTGCGCCTCGGCGGTCGTGTTGCGGAAGGGCAGGTTGACGGCGACGCCGACGCGGAAGTCTTTGAAGCGGTTCGCGCCGAGGTTGACGAGCGACTGCGCCTCGCCGCCGACGAGCACGGGGGGAAGCGTCTGCGGCGGGGGCGTCGGGATCGGCTGGAGATTGCTGCCGGGCGAGAGCGCGTTGACGACGGCCACAAGCTGATTGATGCTCTGGCGGAACTGCGTGCTCGAAGAGGTGAGCGGGTTCGTGCCCGTGTTGTTGAGCGCGCCGGCGAGGCCGACCGAGCCGTAAGAAGCGACGAGGTCAACCTGCGGCTTCGTCTGCTCGCGCGCGTAGCGCCGCTCGACCTCGTTGATGGCGGCGGCCACGTCAGACTGCTGTAGCTCTGGCCGGCTCTTTAAGGCGACCTGCATCGCGTTCGTCAAATCCACGGCGGGCGGCGCGAGGTCGACCGAGTCTACGGGGACGAGGGAGACGTTCCAGATTGCGGCCTCGCGGTTCTCGGCGACGAGGTTCTTGAGGTTGTTCTCGGCGCGGCCGACGTCGTCGAGCGCGGAGTAGACGCTCTGCTCGAAGCCTGAGACCTGCGCCTCTGCGGCCACCACGTCAATCGGCGCGAGCATCCCCTCAGAGACGAGACGCTTGTTGTGCTCCAACTGCGCGCGCGCGTCGCGCACGGCTTCCTGCTGGATTTGCAGGTTGCGGAGCGCGTAGACCAAATCCCAGTAGGCGCGCTGCACGTTCGTTATGGTCTCGATGGCTCGCTGGCGGAACTGCGCGTCGGTCAGGGAAAGATTCTTCTTCGCGATCTCGATCAGGCGGCGGTTCTGGTCGAAGGCACGCCCTTTGAGTATGGGCTGCGTGTAGCTGAAGGTGAGCGATGTTGGGTACTGCGGGTTGAGCGCGGCAAAGGCGTTGTTGGTCGTGATGCGGTTGTTGACGAAGTCGAGCCGGTAGCCGCCGCCGAACTTCGGCGTCAGCCCCTGCACGCTCGACGTGCTGAAGAAGCCTGACTGCGTGACCGCGCCCGTCGACGTCCCTGAAAGGAAGCTCGCGGCTGGCGTCTCTGTGCGCTCGTAGTAGGTGTTCGTGAGGAAGTGCGGGTCGTAGACGCCGCGCGCAGCCTTGAGGTCGAACTCGGCGGCGCGCACGTTCTCGCGCGCGACCTCGATGTCCTTGTTGTTGGCGAGCGCAAGCTCTATCGCCTCGCGCACCGAAAGCGGGCGCTGCTCGGCCATGTCAACGCCGACGCGCTCAAGAGTGGGGAACGGCCCGGCCTCCGCTTTGAAGCCGGGCGCGACCTGCGGCACGTTGAGCTGCAAGCCTTCGGGCGCGGGCCGCGGCACGCTCTCCTGCCCCGGCGCTGCGGGCGAGGGCGGCGGCTGCACGGTCGAGGGCTGCTGGCCTTGCGCCGGCTGGACTGCCGGCGCTGCTTGCGTCGAAGGCGCAGGGCTGGCTGGCGCGGTCGGAGGCACCGAAGGCTGCGCGGGCTGCTGCCCTTGCGCGGGCGCGGCGGGGTTCGTCGACTGCTGCGTCTGCGTCTGTGTGGGCGAGGAGGTCTGCGGCGACTGCGTCGGCGTCTGCTGCTGCGGCGGGTTATTCGCAGAGGGCGCGGGCTGCTGCGTCGTCTGCGTGGTCGCGGACGACTGCGGCGATGCGGAGACGGGCGACGCGCCTTCGCGTGTCGCCGTCTTTAACGCGACGAACGCGTATGGAGACGGCGAAGGGGAAGGTGACAACTCTTCGCCCTTCGGCGAGGGCGAAGTAGCCGCCGTTTGCGACGCGTCCGGCTTCGGCTTCTTCGCTTCCGCGCCGCCGAAGATCGAGCCGGAGAACTGTTGCGGGGGCTTCTGCTCACCCTCTTTCTGACTCGCACCCTGCTGCGCCAGCAGCGTCGAACAGAACAGACCGAGAGCGAGCACGAAGGTCAGAGCTTGAAAGAACAAATTATGTTTGTGCCTGAGCATGATGTTGACACCTGAATGATTGAAACCGGAGCTTGCCGCATTCCGCCTCAAAGGGGCGGAATGCGATAGCCGGGGGCAACGCCCCTGGGTTTCGTCGGCCAAAACATCTAAGCCCTGAAGGGGCGAAATAATCGCTTCATCTATCCCGCCCTTTCAGGGCTTGAAAAACTTTCTCGTGACCGCTGACCAGGGGCGCTGCCCCTGGCTTTTATATTTCACCCCTTCGGGGTTCAAGGGCTTGCCTATTGCCTTCCTATCAAACCGAAGAACATGTGCGCCGTCGCCGCCGCGCGCCTTCGCGCCCAGGCGAAAGTGCCGGCGAGGCGAGAGCCGGCGCGGCTGAAGACGCGGAGGTGGCCCACGTCGTCGAAGAGCGAGTAGAAGACCGGCACGGCAAGGAGCGTCAGCAGCAGACACAAGCTCTGGCCGCCGACGACGAGCACGCCGATGGAGCGGTTCGTGCCCGCGCCCGGCCCCGTCGAGACGACGAGCGGCAGCATGCCTGCGACGAGCGCGACGGTCGTCATCAGAATCGGGCGCAGGCGGTCGCGGTTCGCCTGGACGATGGCCTCAAGGCGCTCCATGCCGCGCGCGCGCAGGTCGTTCGTGTGTGAAATCTGCAAGATCGCGTTCTTCTTCACCACACCGAAGAGCAGGAGCAGGCCGAGGCCGGAAAAGATGTTCACCGACTGCCCCGTCAAAAGCAGCGAGAGGATGCCGAACGGGATGGCCAGCGGCAGCGTCAGCAAGATGGTCACCGGATGGATGAACGACTCGAACTGCGCGGCGAGGATCATGTACATGAAGACGAACGAGAGCACGAAGGCGAGCATGAAGTAGTAGCCCGCGCGGCCCAGCTCCTTCGAGCGTCCGGCCAGTCCCGTCTTGTAGGCCGGGTCGACGTTCAGCTCCCTGACGAACTGGTTCATCTGGTCGATGACCGCTGCCTGCGAGCCGCCCGGCTTGACGTTGGCCAGCAGAGTCACCTGCCTCTGCCGGTTCAGGCGGTCAATCGCCGCAGGCCCCGTCCCCTCCTCGACCGTGACGAGATTCGAGAGGTTCGTCCAGCCAACCTTCGACGACTGCACGAAGAGATTCGACAGCGCCTCCGGGCTGGTTCTTGACTGCCCCGTGGCGCGCACGCGCACGTCGTACTGGTCGGTTCCCTCGTTAAAGGTCGAGACCTTCTGCCCGGCGATGAGCACGTTCAAAGCCTGCGCGATGTCGCCGACACGCACGCCGAGGTCTGCGGCGCGCGCGCGGTCTATGTGCACCTGCACTTCGGGCTTGCCGGCGACGAGCGTGGAGTCGGCGTCAACCACGTCGGGGATGGTCTTCATCTTCTCGACAAGCGTCTGCGAGTACTCGGTGAGCTTATCCAGGTCTGGGCCGCCGATGACGTACTGGATATCGGAGTTGCGGAAGCCGCCGCCGGAGATGGCCGCGACCGGCTGGACGCTGGTGCGCAAGTCCTGCGGGTAGTTCCGCAGCAGCTTGCGCGCCCTGTCCATCAGGTCGAGCTGCGACAGGTCGCGGTCTTTGATGTCGGTGAGCTTGACGTAAACGCTCGCGAGGTTGACGGTCTGCTGCTGGCCGCTGCCGATGGTGACGAGCGTGTCGGTGACGCCCGGCAGCTTGCGGATGTCGGTCGCGATCTTCTCGACAAGCGCGGAGGTCGCGGCGAGGGTCGCGCCTTCGGGCGCGCGCACCGTCACCTCGAACTGCGACTGGTCGTCCACGGGCACGAAGTTCTTGCCGACGAACTTGAAGAGCGGCACGATTGAGAAGATGACCGCGACGCACGCCAGCACGACCGCCCAGCGGTGGGCCATCGACCAGCGAAGCATCCAGGTGTAGGTGCGGTCAATCGGACGATACCAGCGCGACTCCTTCGACGTGCGCGGCGCTTGAAGCTCGTGCCGCCCGCGCGACTTCGAGACTACTTCGGACGGCCCGGCGTCCTCTTCGGAAGGGGGCGCGTCCGTCATCTCCGTGGTCGCAGTCTCGCGCGCCGTCGTCAGTTTGTCCGGCTCGCCCGCCGTAACCTTCGACTCGTCGGCGAATATTGTTGGGGCTTCGCCCTCGGACGGGACTGTGCCCGTCGCCGGCCCTTCGGCGGCGGCGTGGCGCTTGATGAGGCGGGCCGCGAGCATCGGCGTCAGCGTGAAGGAGACGAGCAGGCTGACGGCGATGGCGAACGAGGCCGTGAAGCCGAACGAAGACATGAAGCGACCGACGATGCCGCCCATGAAGCCGACCGGCAGGAAGACCGCGAGCAAAGAGAGCGTCGTCGCCATGACGGCCAGACCTATCTCGCGCGTCCCTTCAATCGCCGCCTCGAAAGCGCCGTAGCCCTTCTCCTCGACGAAGCGATAGATGTTCTCCAGCACCACGATGGCGTCGTCAATCACGATGCCGACCATCAGTGTCAGCGCGAGCATCGTGATCTGGTTCAAGGTATAGCCCATCGCGGCCATGAGGCCGAAGGTGGCGATGATGGAGGTCGGGATGGCGATGGCCGCGATCATCGTCGAGCGGAAGTTCCAGAGGAAAAGGAAGACGACGAGCGCGGCGAGCAGGCCGCCTTCAACCAGATGCTTCTCGATTGACTCGACCGCGGCCTTGATGAAGATTGACTGGTCGCCGACGATCTGCGTGCGCACGCCCTTCTTGTCGAGCACGGGCTGAAGCTCACGCAGCCGATCCTTCACGGCATCGGCGACGAGCACAGTGTTCTGCCCCGACTGCTTCGAGACGACCAGAGTCACCGCCGGCAACCCGTTCAGGCGCGCGGCCGTGCGCTGCTCCTCGGACTCGTCTGCCGCGTAGCCCACGTCCGAGACCTTGACGGGGTAGCTGCCGTTCTGCTGGATGGTAATGTTGTTAAAGTCCGCGGGGTTGGTGATGCGCCCCATCGTGCGCACGGTCAGCTCGCGCGTGCCCTCGTCCACGCGACCGCCCGGCACCTCCAGGTTCTGCGCGCGGACGGCGGCCACCACAGCCGGCACGGTGACGTTGTAGGCGCGCATCTTGTCGGGGTCGAGCCAGACGTGTATCTCGCGCGTCGCGCCGCCGACGATCTCGACGTTGCCGACGCCGTTGATACTCTCGATGCGCTTCTTGATGTCGTTGTCGGCGATGTAGGTCACGTCGCGCAGAGACTTGTTCGCCGAGACGGCGATGCGCAGGACGGGCGCGGCGTCGGTGTCGAGCTTCTGGACGATTGGCTGCTCGGCGGTTTCGGGCAGGTCGCCGAGGATGAGGTTGACCTTGTCGCGCACCTCCTGCGCGGCCACGTCCGCGTTCTTCTCCAAAAGGAACGTGATGAAGACCTGCGAGACGCCCTCGACCGAGGTCGAGCGCAACTCGTCAATGCCGCTGATGGTGTTCACAGCGGCCTCGACCTTGTCGGTCACTTCGGTCTCAATCTCGCGGGGCGACGCGCCGGGGTTGACGACCGTCACAGTGATCGTCGGCAGGTCAATCTTCGGGAACAGGTCAACGCCCAGAGTCGAGAACGAGAACGCGCCCACGACCGTCAGCGACAGAATAATCATCGTCGCGAAGACCGGACGCCTGACACAAATCTCAGCTAGTTTTTGCATGACTCAACCTAAGTCTGGAGTCTGAGAGTCTGGAGTCCAGAATCAAGCTCGCTTGCCTTTGACACGCGACTCCAGACTCCAGACTTGTTACTGTCTGACCGGCACGCCATCGGCCAACTGCTCGACGTTCGAGATGGCGACGAGTTCGTCCGCGGCGACATTACCTTTAATTTCAATCAGGTCGCCCTCGACCTGGCCCGTAGCGACGAGGCGCTCGTGCGCCACTCCGTCCTTGACGACGTAGAGGCGGCTCGTGCCGTTGTCTGTGCGCACGGCGCGCGCGGGGACGAGGATGGCCGGGTCTGTCTGCGGCAGGAGCACGCGGACGGTGGCGAACTGTCCGGGCTTGAGCAGGTTCTCGCCGTTCTCGACCTCTGCCTCCACGGTCAGCGTGCGCGACTGCGCAGAGACGTTCGGCGAGACGCGCGCGACGCGTCCGGCAAAGGCGCGGTCGGGGTAGTCGCTCACCGAGACCGAGACGCTCTGGCCCGCTCGCACGTTCGAGATGGCCTGTTCGGGCACGTCTATGCGCACGCGCATCGGGTTCGTGCGCACGACCGTCGCCACCTTCGAGCTGGTCGAGACGTACTCGCCGACATCCGCCGGGCGCTCGGAGACGTAGCCGCTGATCGGCGAATAGACCGTCACGTCGCGCAGGCC
>JALZHC010000719.1 GCA_030914105.1 Acidobacteriota bacterium | reverse complement strand
CGCCTAACCCCCGCGGGCGCGCCGCGCACCCGCACCGCACGCGGCCGAGGGCGCCCGAACCCGCGGCGCGGGCCGCCGCAGAGATCGAGACCGTCACGCTTACGCCTTCTAAAGACATGCTCGGCACGACGACCACCGCGGCCCTGTCACTGCTGTTACCGCTGACGGGCATCATCACCTATTTCGACGTGCGCTACCGGCGCATCCCGAACGTCTTCGTGCTCGCCACGCTCCTGAGCGGGCTGGCGATCAACTCCCTGGCGGGCGGCCTCGCGGGGCTCGCGGCGAGCGCCGGGGGGTGCCTGCTGGCCTTCGGGCTGATGTTCGTCCTCCACGTCTTCGGCGCGATGGGCGCGGGCGACGTGAAGCTGTTTGCAGCCATCGGCTCGCTGGTCGGCGCGTCGCTCGTCGTCCCCACTTTCTTCGTCGTCGTCTTGACGGGCGGCGCGCTCGGAATCGTGACGATGTTCCGGGCCGGCGCGGTGCGCTCGACTTTGCACAACACGCTGATGCTCATCCTCGGCCTTCTGCCCGGCTGGAAGATGCCGCGCCTGGCCGTGCCCGCCGACCGGCGCAAGACCATCCCTTACGGCGTGGCGATAACTTTCGGCAGCCTGATCTCGCTTCTCATTTTCCGCCCGTAGCGGCTTTCGGTTGCGGCGACGCTCATGCGCGTCGCACGCACGTGACTTCGGAGAACAAACGCCATGCGCAACAAACGGATTCTCTTCGTGCTCTTCGGGGCCGCGGCCTTCGGGCTGGTGGCCGCCGTCGCCGTCAGCCGCTACCTCTCGAACGCACAGGCGCTCACGAGGGACATGCGCCATGTCGTCGTGGCGAAGGTTGACATCCCGCTCGGCACGAAGCTCGTGGGCGAGCAGCTCTCGACCGTGCAGATGCCTTCAGACGCCACGCCCGACGGCGCTTTCGAGGACGCGGAGAAGCTCGTGGGCCGCGTCGTCACCATCAACGTCGCCGCGCGCGAGCCGGTCACGGACTTCAAGCTCGCGCCCGAAGGTTCGGCCGCCGGACTCTCGGCGGTTATCCCCGAAGGCTATCGCGCGATGACCGTGAAGGTTGACGACGTGGTTGGCGTCGCGGGCTTTGCGCGCCCCGGCTCTCTGGTTGACGTGGTCGTCGTCATCCAGCCGACCGACTCGACGACCGGCGGCTCAGGGCCGATCTCGAAGATCGTCCTCCAGAACATCAAGGTGCTCGCTTCGGGCCAGAACATCGACCAGCCGAAGAACGGCGACCGCGACGCGCAGCAGGTCAAGGCCGTGACCTTGCAGGTGACGCCCGAAGAGGCCGAGAAGCTTGCGCTGGCCTCGACCGAGGGCAAGCTCCAGCTCGTCATGCGCAACTCGATTGACCAGGACGACGAGCAGACCCGCGGCGTCGACAAGCGGACGCTTCTGGGCGGCGAGCACGCCGCGCCGCTGCCCGACCCAGGCTCTCTGAAGAGCGAGCAGCCGAAGCAGAAGCCTGTGCCCGCGGCCCCCGCGCCGGTCTTCGAGCACCGCTCCTCCACAGGCCCGGCGCAGGACGCGCCGAAGGCCGAGAAGCCGCCGAAGCCTGCGCCCACGCCGCGCGCCACCGTCGAGATGTTCGAGGGGTCGAAAAAGCGCAACGTTGATTTTCCGTGAAGCGATTAGCTGTTAGCTATTAGCTGTTAGCTTTCCCGCTCCCGTAGGTCGAGCCTTGAAAGCAACAGCGGGCCGACGGACTAAGAGAAGAAGCTAAAAGCCAACAGCTAAGAGCTAATGGCTATCACCGAGGAGTCGAAAACACCATGCTGAACCGTGCCAGAATCACCAGCCGTTTCGCGCTCGCCTGCGCCCTGGTCGCGCTCGCCGCCGCCTCGGCGCGCGCGCAGTCGCCCAAGGTCGAGGCCACCTTCGCCGACGCGCAGAAAGAGGCGACGCCAATCAACGTCCTCGTCGGCCAGTCGCGCGTCATCAACTTCGACAAGCCCATCGGTCGCTTCTCGGTCTCGAACCCCGACATCGCCGAGGCCGTTCTGGTCGCGCCCGACCAGGTGCTCGTCAACGGCAAGGCGTTCGGCCAGGTCAACTTCATCGCCTGGGAACAGAAGGGCAGCCGCTTCCTCGTCTTCGACGTGTTCGTCCGCACCAACCTCTCGCTCATTGACGCGCAGATTCGCGCGCTCTTCCCCAAAGACGACATCCGTCTGAGTCAGGCCAATGGCTCGGTCGTCATTTCGGGAAGCGTGAGCGACGCGAAGAAGGGCGAGCAGGTTGATCAGGTCGTGCAGGCCGCGGGCTTCAAGACCGTGAACATGCTCCAGTCGCCCGTGCGCGACGCGGCGCAGGTGCAGTTGCAGGTCAGGGTCGCGGAGGTGAGTCGCAGCCGCGGTAGAGACCTGGGCGCGTCGTTCGCCACGTCGAGCAACGGCACCTCCGTCTTCTCGAACCCGTCGGGGCCAGCCGAGTTGATCAAGGCCGACGGCGGCTCGATGTTCTCGACCTTCGCCAGCTCCGCCGTCAACCTCTTCCTCTTCAACAGCGGCCTCGGCACGCAGGCCTTCATCCACGCGCTCCAGAGCCAGGGGGCGATACGCGAGCTGGCCGAGCCGAACCTGATCGCGATGGACGGCCAGCAGGCCAGCTTCCTCGCGGGCGGCGAGTACCCTGTGCCCGTCGTCCAGAACGGCAACGGCGGCAGCGCCGTCTCGGTCGTCTTCAAGGAGTACGGCGTGCGCCTCAACTTCAAGCCCACGATCATCGACGAGGATCACATCAGGCTTGAGCTGGAGCCGGAAGTCTCGACGATTGACTTCGCCAACGGCGTCAAGTTCGACGGCTTCCTGATTCCGGCCCTGAAGACGCGGCGGGCGAAGACCGGCGTGGAGCTGCGCGACGGGCAGTCGTTCGCGCTCGCGGGCCTGCTCGACAACGGCGAGACGAGGTCTCTCTCAAGGATTCCCGTCATCAGCAGCGTCCCCGTCC
>JALZHC010000150.1 GCA_030914105.1 Acidobacteriota bacterium | reverse complement strand
CCGCCGTGATGTAGGAGAAGTTCGTGACCTCCTGCTTCCTGCCGTTCGCGTAGACCTCGAAGTCTTCGGGCCGCAGGTCTGTGACGGGGTGGCCCTGCTTGTCCGTGACGACGGCGTCGAACTGCACGAGGTTGGAGGTGATGCGCACAACCTCCTCGTCCGACTCTTCCTGCGGCGTGGGCGCGGGCCTTTGCGTCGCGGGCAAAGGCTGTTGCGCGGGCGCGGGCGTTTGAGTCTGCGGCGCGGGCGTCGCTTGCGGCGTCTGGCCGAAGGCTTGCGCGAAGAGGGAAAGCAGTAGGAGCGTCGCGATTAATGAGGTCTGTCTTTTCATGTCCGGCTTCCTGAAGTCCGCGCTCGGCGGTCGCGAGCGGATGGGGGCGAGAGACAGTCTATTCCATCAGCGCCGCTTTATCCAACGCGGACGCGGCTGGCTTTTGCAAAAGGCATGTGCGATGCTTTGTCCAAAACGGGAGGTCTTCAAAACGTATGTCAGCGACGGCGAAAGACGGCGACCGCGTGCGCGTGCACTACACCGGCAAGCTCGAAGACGGACAGGTCTTCGACTCCTCGCGCGGCGGCGAGCCGCTGGAGTTCACGGTCGGCGCGGGCGAGGTCATCCCAGGCTTTGACGAGGCCGTGCGCGGCATGGGCGTCGGCGAGACGAAGACCGTCGAGATTGAGCCGGAGGACGCCTACGGCCCGCGGCGCGACGGCCTCGTCGCCACGATTGAACGCGAGCGCGCGCAGTTCCCCGTCGAGCCGCAGGTCGGCATGAGCCTCGCGCTCCCGCTTCAGGACGGCAACCAGATCGAAGTCGTCGTCACCGAAGTCACGCCGGAGCACGTCACCATTGACGGCAACCACCCGCTCGCCGGCGAGAAGCTCATCTTCGACGTGGAGCTGGTCGAAAAAAGTCAAAAGTAAAAAGGCAAAAGAGGGGAAGGCAGTCGGCGCGGCTCTCATCGACGATTGATGAGAGCAATGCTGCTCGCCTTCTTCACTTTTTGCCTTTTGCCTTTTTACTTTTGCCTTCATTCGTCGTCTTCGGGCGAGACGCCGAAGTAGTACATCCACTCTTCCAGCTCAGACTCTTTCACGCCCGCGCGCGCCTCTCGTTCCGACTCCTGCGCGCCCGCCGCCGCGTCGAGCCGCGCGCGGAACTCGCCCGACCTGATGACCTCGACCCCGCAGCGCCTCACGTAATCGGCCAGCGCGCGATCCGACGTGACGACCTTCAGCGTCCGACGCTCCCTCGAAGCCTCGACCAACTGCTTGATGCGCGCGTCGGCGTCCCGCCCGCGCTCCGCGTAGAAGACGCGCACGCCCATGAAGTCGGAGCCGTCGGGGAAGAAATTGTCCGGCGCGCCGTCGAACACGACCTCCGCCGTCACCCCCGACGCGCGCGCGAACCTGACCACCTCCTCCAGCAGACGCCGCCGCGCCCCGGCCTTATCCCGATGCCAACCGACGCGCTGCGCCATCACGTTGTTGCCGTCAATCAGATAAGACATAAAACAGTGCGAGCGAAGGCTCCGGCTGACGTGTCCGCAAGAGTTCTGGCCTCCCGCATTCTAAGGGTGTCGGGCTTCGCCGAACCCGCTCTTGCAGGAGACTTCATGAGACGCGCTTGCTGGAACGCCCTTTCGCTGGCCGCGCTGCTTTTAGTAGCTCACCCGCGGGCCGTTTGCAACGGACGCCAGGAGATTTCACTGCCGCGGCGTGATGAGGTGGCCGCAGTCAAAATCAGTCAGAACCCCCTGCACTTATACACCGAAGACTCGCTGCGCGAGATACTACCTTGCTTTATCCCGGCCCGTTGGGGCCGCGCCGAGACGCCGAAACTCGCCGACCGGGGTCTCATAGAGTTGAAGGATGGCGACCGTCTCGAATGGCTCGCCGTCGACGACGAATCGCTCACGATCTTCACGCGCGCCGGGAGCCGGCTCTTCGAGTTATCCGACCGGTGCGCGGACGCGCAGGCGGCCTCGGTCATGAAGCTCTACCGCTACGTCTTCTCGAAGAGCGATTTCCCCGAACCCATGCCCAAGCGCGTCGGGCGGGCCGTTGTGGAGCGCTTCCTGCGCGAATTCTTAGGCAGGGGATATACGGGGGCTATGATGCAACTGGCCCTCTTCTACGACGCGCAAGCCGTCGTGCCCGACCTGCTCACTCGCCTCGACGCACGAGAGACAACGGAGGATGAAGTGCGGGCTTCCATAATGCTCGCGGAGACCGTCGGCGTGCTCGGCGACGACGCGCAGAGGGGAGCGGGGCGACGTTATTACAGACGCCTTCTGACGCTCCCCTACGGATACGATTCGGCGAAGGAGTTTCGCATCAAGATACTGCTGGACTGTTACGCCGCATACGCCCCGGAAGAGCCGAGCGAGGGGCTGCGCGGGCGTATTGATGAGTCGCTCGCCAGATTGAGGGCGCACGCGGCGACCGACCCGGCGGCGGCTGGGCCGTTGATGCGGCAGGTCGAATACCTGCGCGGCGTCACGCTGTCCCGCGTCGAAGGAGCCGCGGCCATGAAGCGGGAGATCATGCAAACGCCCGACCCGGCGAAGCGCCTGGACGCGCTCGTCAACATCAACCTGGAGATTGACGCGAGGTACAGCGAGTTCGTTGACGCTTGGGCCTGCAACAGGCTCGTGCGCGCGTCCCGCGCGGGCGGCGCAGGCTCGGTCGTCGCGGCGTTCCGGCGTGCCCTGGCTCGGCTGCGCGGCGACCGAAGCCCGGAGGCGCACAGGGCGCGTGCGTTGGCCTTACGGGCCGTCGAGTATTTCGGCGGAGAATGCACGCCCGCCGAACGCGCTCTGGCGCGAACCGCTCAGTGGCCCTATGTCTCTCTCTGGAGCTTTGAATAAACCGGAAACCTTTCGGCGTTGCCTACGGCACTTCACTTCAAATCCTCTCCCGCCCGTAGTCGCAGTATTCGACGATGGGGCAGCGTTCGCAGAGTGGGTCGCGTGGGCGGCAGAGTTTGCGCCCGTGGCGGATGAGGTTGACGTGGAGCGAGTAGAACTTGCCCGCGGGAACGAGGCGGTTCATCACTTCGTGTGCGAAGTGGTCTGAGCACTTCCGCGGAATGAGGCCGACGCGGCGGAGCACGCGGAAGATGTGCGTGTCGAGCGGAAAGACTTCGAGGCCGCAGGCGAAGAGGAGCGTGCAGGCGGCGGTCTTCGGGCCGACGCCGCGAAAGCCCGAAAGGTAGCCGACGGCCTCTCCGGTCGGCATCCGTTTGACGAAAGAGAGGTCGAGCGAGCCGTGGCGCTCTTTGATCTCGCGGAGCAGGCGGCGGATGACGGCGGCCTTCTGGTTGGCGAGTCCGCCGAGGCGTATGGTGTCGGCGAGCGTCTGCTCGCGCGCGCGCAACACCGCGTCCCAGGTCGGAAAACGTCGCTTGAGCGCGTCGTAGGTGCGGTCGGAGTTGGCGTCGCTGGTGGCCTGCGAGAGGATGACGGAGACGAGCATGTCGAGCACGTCCCAGCCAGTCCACTTGTTTTCGGGGACGCCGTAGGCGCGCTCAAGGTTCTGGATGATGTAGCCGAGCGGCTTCTCTTCGAGGACGCGCGCGGCCCACTCGTCCGCGCCGTGCGCGCGACGTGAGGCGACGTTCGGCGTCCGCCCTTCTGTCCGCGGCGACTTCCCCGGCCCTTCAGTCCGCGGCGACCGTCTTCGACGCGGCGATGACGCGCTCATAAAACTCTATGTACTGCGGGATGACGAGGTCTGTGCTGTAGCGGCTCACGGCGGACTCGCGCGCGCGCCGCCCCATCTCGCGGCGCAAGTCTTCCGAGGCGAGCAGGCGTGCCGCGCACGCGCTCATCCTCTCGATGTCGCCGACCTCCGCGAGGCAGCCGGTCGTGCCGTCGTCAACGACTTCGGGGATGCCGCCGACGCGCGAGGCGATGACGGGAACCTCGCAGGCCATCGCTTCGAGCGCCGCGAGTCCGAAAGACTCCTGCTCGGAGGGCAGCAGCAGAACGTCCGACGCCGAGAGATAGTCAACGATGCGCGGCTGCTTGCCGACGAAGGAGCAGAAGCGCTCCACTCCGAGGCAGCGTGCGCGGTGCTCCGCGCGCGGGCGCTCGCTTCCGTCGCCGACCATCACGAGCCGCGCGCCCACTCCCTTCTCTCGCGCGCGCGCCAGAATCTCCACGCAGTCGACGGGCCGCTTCACGGGACGGAAGTTCGAGACGTGTACGAGCAGAGGCTCGCCCGCGGGCGCGAGCGTGCGGCGCAGCTCCGAGTCGGGACGCCGGCGGTAGTCCGAGGCGCAGATGAAGTTCGGGATGACGGCGATGTGGTCGAACTGGAAAAGCTCCGCGGTCGCACGCTTCAGGTAGTTCGAGACCGCCGTGACTCCGTCCGACTGCGCGATGCCGTAGCGCGTGATCGGAAGATACGAGCGGTCTGCGCCGACGAGCGTGATGTCTGTGCCGTGAAGCGTCGTGATGACGGGAAGCGTGCGGTGCGGCTTCAGGGACTCGCGCGCCAGTATCGCGCTGATCGAGTGCGGGATGGCGTAGTGGACGTGGAGCAGGTCGAGGTTCTCGGTCTCGGCCACGTCGGCCATCTTCGTCGCGAGCGCGAGCGTGTAAGGCTGGTGCTCGAAGAGCGGGTACGACATCATCTCGACCTCGTGGAAGCGCACGCGCTCGCTCAACTGCGTGAGCCGCGTCGGCAGAGACGAAGAGATGAAGTGAACCGTGTGGCCGCGCTCGGCCAGCTCCTTGCCCAGCTCCGAGCCGACGATGCCGCTCCCGCCGTAAGTCGGGTAGACCGTGATGCCGATGTTCATAACGTTAGAGGTCAGAGGTTAGAGGTTAGAGGTTAGTAAAAGCAAACGCCGCGGGAAGATTTTAACTGCCGTCGGCGGGTCGGCCACTAACCTCCAACCTCTAACCTCTGACCTCTGAAAATAGCAAGAGGCAGCCGGCCCTCGCTACCGTCTGCCTCTCGTCTCAACTTGTCTCACCTGCAAAAGGGGGACAAGCGAGGGCTTTGAATATACGCCTACTTTCTGCTTTTGACAATAAAATTTATCGGGCCGCGGAAGTTAAATTGGTACTATCCGTGGCCGCCCGCCCGCGCGGCAAAGTCGAAGCGGTGCACGACTTAGCGCGTTGCGGCGGCGTCGGCAGCGCGACAGGACGCACCCGCCGCCGCGCGCTTTTTACAGTCGCCGTGTGTCGGACGGCTGTACGAAATGCGTCTCCGGGCGGAAGAAGGTATAATGTGTTCAGACGACTGTCAGGCGCGCGAAGCGTTCGACCGTGGCTCGCCCGCGCGAATTTATATGAAGCAATGATGCCGGGGAAGTAGGGATGCCAAAGATTGATAACATCGAAGAGACGCCGAACCCGAACGCCGTCAAGTTCATTTTAAAGGAGCCGGTCACATCCGGCACGACCCGCTCATTCCACAGCGCGGGCGAGGCGGCGGGCGACCCGCTGGCCGGCCCGCTCTTCGCCGTCGGCGACGTGGCCTCGGTCTTCTACATGGACAAGATGGTCACGGTCGAGAAGTCGGAGGAGGCAGACTGGGACGACCTCCTGCCGCGACTCGCCGTGCCGATCCGCGCCGCCGAAGCCGTGACCTCGAACGGCGGCGCGCACGCGGCGGCGGCGGTCGGCGGCGCGCTCGGCGCGTTGATGAGCGACGACCCGCGCCTCGCGCGCATCAACGAGATTCTGGACGAGCGCATCAGACCCTACCTTGCCTCCGACGGCGGCTGGCTCCAGGTGCTCTCGCTCGACGACCACACGCTCACGATCCACTATCAGGGCGCGTGCGGCAGTTGCCCCAGCTCGCTTTCGGGCACGCTGATGGCTATCGAGAACATGATCCGCCAGGAGGTTGACCCCGAGATCGAAGTCGTCGCGGTTTAAGATTGCTGCGACGCGGGGGCCGAGTCGAAGGACGCACACGGCCCCGGCCAGCCAAGTCCGCGTGACTGGGTGACGCACGCAGTCCGCTCCACCCGCCGTCAGTTTTTTGGAACCCGACCGACCCGGAGGCGTTAACAACTTCAACTCAGCCTGAGCGCGGGCCGTGGCCTATCCGGCGAACGCGCACGCCCGTCAGAACTTCGACGACGAAGGCCCGCCGACCGCGCCGACCGTCTAAATTCTGGAACCCCGCGCGCGCGGCTGGCGAAGTGCAGGAAGGGGCGAAAGAATAAAGGATGAAGGATGAAGGATGAAGTGAAATTCATTCATTGGTTCATTGGTTCATTGAATCCATGACTCAATGAAGCAATGACTCAATCTCTTATTCATCCTTCCGCCTTCTGCCTTCATCCTTTATCTTCGTCCCGACGCGCGCGGATTAACGAAGCACCCCGGAGGAAAGTTATGTCGCGACGAGCCTGTCTGTTTCTGCTTGCCCTCTGCTTAGCCGCAACGTCGAGCGCCGCCCGCGCGCAGCAGCCGCAGGCTCAGCCGGGCAAAGCGCCCGCGAAGGGCGCGAGCGCGTCGAAGAACTCGGCGGCCAAGCCTGCCGCGCCAGACCCCGCGGCGGAGATGCGGCGCGCCACAGCCGTCTCGCTCGTCAACACGCTCGCCGACGACGCGCGCATGTTCCGCGACCCCGTCCTGCGTGCGCGCGTGCAGGCGCGCGCGGCGGACGCGCTCTGGGAGACTGATCGCGAACGCGCGCGCACGCTCTTCCGCCGTGCTTGGGACGAGGCCGAGGCAGCCGACGCCGAGGCAGACCGACGCGTGGCCGAAGAGCGCGAGCGGCAGATGCGCGAGCGCGGCACCTTCTCCATTCAGACGCCGCCAAGCCTGCGCACGGAAGTCCTGCGGCTCGCCTCCAGGCGCGACCGGGCGCTCGGCGAAGAGTTCCTGACGAAGCTCGACGAGGCGCGCAAGCGCGAGTCGGAGAACGCCGCCACCTCGAACGAACGCCAGCCCGACTCCGCGCAGGGCGGCCAGCGACGGCCCGACCCGATGGAGACGCCGCCCGCCGTCTCAAAGCGCCTGCGGCTCGCCATCCAGCTCTTACAGGACGGCGACGCGGAGCGCGCGCTTCAGTTCGCAGACCCCGCGCTCGGCGCGGTCACAGCGCCCGCGCTTGAATTCCTCGTGCGCCTGCGCGAGAAGAACAAGCAGGCGGCGGACGAGCGCTATCTGGCGCTCGTCAACCGCGCCGCACTCGACCCCGCGTCCGACCCGAACACGGCCTCGCTCCTCTCCTCATACATCTTCACGCCCTGGCTCTTAACGACCTTCGGCGCGGAGGGCGGCGTCAACTCGACCTCCTGGTCGCGCCCCATCCCCCCGCCCGCGGACATCTCGCCGCAACTGCGCGCGGCTTACCTGGGCGCGGCGGCCTCGATCCTTCTTCGGCCCACGCCGCCGCCCGAACTGGATCGAACCTCGACGGGACGGCCCGGCTGGTACATGGTCATCAAGCGCCTGCTTCCGCTCTTCGACCAGTTCGCGCCCGACCGCTCGCCGGCCTTAAACG